>JAZPZR010000038.1:0-5556 GCA_045544795.1 Eubacteriales bacterium | reverse complement strand
CTGTGTAAACTACACAATGGAAAGCTTTATCAACGGTGGATTTACTAACGTAACTTACGATATAATCTACATCGTAGAGAATAACTAATTGTCGGGTTTAACCCCTACGGCAAAAAAGACTCCTTCGGGAGTCTTTTTTGTCAGTTAAATACAAAGAGTTGACTTTATCACATTAAATCGATATAATAAAAACTATATAATAACCATAATTGGAGGACTAAAATGAAAAGATTTTCCAAAAGATTGTTATCATTGGTTTTGTTGGTTATAGTGACATTATCACTAATGTCATGCTTTTCTCTGCCTGTATTGGCTGAAGACAGTTATTTGGCATCCTTTGCAAACGGATTTATTATCAATAATGCGTGGTCTGACGAGGTCCTTGAGGGTAATGATGACCTTACTATTTTCTTTCATGGTGAAGAGCGTACGGTAAATCCGAAAACTCATAAATTGTATAATAGTTTTACAACGGCTTTTTCTGATGCTTATGCTGAAGGAAGGCTTCTTGCAGAAAACTACTTCACCTATAACCCCGTATTTGTATTCGGTCCGGGAGATTATAGCGATACTGTCATATACCTGCCGTCAAATGCAACCGTTTTCGGTGCGAATGCCGGCGTATCGCCTAATGCACAGGTGCAGGAGGTTGATTTTGATTACCTTGAAGCTAACGCCGGTCTTCCATTGGGTGACGGATATTCGCTTGAAAACAAAACGATTATCGGAAAGGTGCGCTTTTCTACTTGCGCATACAACGAAAGCAGCGGTGATTACGATTTGACAGTTACTGATGGAGATACGTATACCGTGTGGCAGTATTTGCGTGACAAGGCGCTTTTGTCTGATTCTGAAGCGGAACTTGTCGGTGTAATTGACGGTGTTGAGTTGGGCGCAAGCGTAACTATGGGCGGCTTTGATGTGAATACAAGCTACTCTTATGGAGAAAGCAAGGGATTTATGCCTGTATCTGACAGGCAGTCCACTGTATATATCAATAACTGTACCGTCAAAAGCGGTACATCAAATATAATCGGTGCATTGAATAACGCAGGTCATTATAATCATTTTGTATTTGACAGTCTTCGTTTTGACGTTGCAATGGGTGATATAGGAACGGGACACGTTGACAGTGTGACTTTTAAAAACTCTTACATTACCGCACAATCACAGCAGAGTCTTCTTGCCACCTGCTGGATAGGAGATGAAGGGTCGGGTGTGCATTCAGAGGCAAGCCTCAATGTTGAAAATACGGTTATTTACGAAAATTCAAGTGCATTTTTTGCTTTCAATGCGGATACGCTTAACAAGAATATCATTAAGTTCACCTTTAATCTTACGGACAGTCTTTTGTATAATGCGGGTGATGCAAACTGGGGAATTTTCCGAATTTACAACGGTCTTGAAGAAAATAAGCCGCAACCCGAACGTGAAATAATATACAACGTTACGGGCAATGACATATATCACGATAAAAACAAAAATACTCTCTTTAATGGTAATCCTAAATACGTTACACAGGGAAAGGCGGTTATTAATTTTACTGAGAACCGTGTTGTTGGTACGCTTGCCGCTCTTCCTCCTAATTCCTTTTATCCTGATGCAGACGTTAAAAGGCTTCTGTTTTACGATTTTTCAGATAATTTCTTCAGCGAATCTGTGGACGGTGTAGGAAAGCCTGTAACCTTCTTAAAACAGGGCGGCAATCCCATCGATGCATCCGGATATACCGGCAATCCCGACTGGAACTATTTACAGCCTGATTATTATTTCGATTGGGATAAGACCGTGTCCTCACGTGAGGTCCGCATTTATGATGTTGATATGGGTGAAAACAACGTAGCCTCCGTTGATGTAGATACTATTAACGTGAGCATGGGTGAGGGTGAACTTGTCGTAACACCCGACGCGTTCGATACAGTAAAGGGTGCGGTTGTCACGCTTCATAAAACGGCGAGTGCGACCGATTGCCTTGATAAGATAACGGTAAATGGAACTGAAAAGTATTACGTAAAGGTAACCTATACTTTAGGTGACGTTACGGCAAGCAGTATTTACTCCTTGTTGTTCAATAGTTTCAACGGCAACGGAACCGAGGAGGATCCCTTTCTTGTATACACAAAGAAGGATCTTGACGACGTAAGATATTTTCTTGATTCACATATCAAGTTGATGAATGACATTGAATTTACCGAGGCTGATTTTGCCGTCGGCGGTGATTTTTACAATGACGGCCAGGGTTGGAAACCTATCGGAGAAGATGAATTATATCCGTTTTCTGGTACTTTTGACGGTAAAGGATACGAAATAAAGAATCTTTACATAAATATGACGTCGGACGAGATTCTTGGTGCAGGTCTCTTTGGCTATAATGACGGTATAATAAAGAATCTTAGGGTTGTTAACGCCGACGTATCTGCAAGCTCAGAATTAAACGCTTATGTAGGAGCATTATTGGGATACAACCAAGAAGGCGAAGTTATAAATTGTTACTCATCGGGAAAGGTATCTGTTGGTGAAGTTTCAGCGAATCGAACGGCTGCTGCAGGCGGTCTCGTTGGATATAATAATTCAAGTATAAGCAGATGCAATAATGCCGCAAAGGTGAACGGCGTGGCAGGTGTAGAGTGTGGAGGTATTGTCGGTAAAAACTTCGCAAGCGTGTCGAGTTGCCAAAATAATGGCACGGTAGTGGGTGTCGATGAAACCGGCGGTATCACGGGCACTCTTCACTTTGATGCCGATATAACAAATTGCTATAATTATGGATTTGTTCATTCGTATGGAGATGTAACCGTTTATGCGGGCGGCATTGCGGGCCGTATCAGCCAAAGAGCTGTTGTTGAAAACTGCTATAATAATATGGTGATTACCGCGGAGTCAACGTCCGTGTATTCAAACGCTTACGCGGGTGGTATTACAGGCTATATAAGCTATGACAGTATCGTAAAAGACTGCTATAACACAGGCAATATTTTTGCTTTAAACAGCGCCACGTCGGATGCGCGAAAGGCGTGTGCAGGCGGTATTGGGGGATATATCGCAGGTTCAAGTGATTCATATAATATTGTGGAAAATTGCTATAATACTGCAATAATTACCAGTACACACAATGCGGGCGGCGTTGTCGGATCTATAGGATGGGGCTCTCTTGTGAAAAATTGTCACAATTCGGGAGAAATCGTTGCGACAGGCGAATACCAGGCGGTAAACACTTATGCTTATTCGGGCGGTATTGCGGGTAACAACTCAGGCATAGGAGAGCATTCTGTGCAGATTACAGACTGCTATAACGTAGGTGAAGTGTCAGCTACTTCAACGTATGCTTCATATGCCGGCGGTATTATGGGAAGTAACTGTAAAACTACGGTTGAAAAATGCTATAACATGGGTGCAATCACCGCGTCAGCAACCTCGAGCTCCGATAATGCCTATGCTTATTCAGGCGGTATTATAGGATATAATGATGAAAACGGAAAGTCAGTTCTTTGCTATAACGTGGGCACTATAACGTCTGATGCGATATCTGATTTAAAGTCATATGCACGCTCGGGCGGTATCGTCAGCTACGGTTTGGCCGGCAGCTATGTCGATAACTGTTTTAATGCAGGTGAAATAATCTCCAACGTGTCGGAGTTGTCGGGTAGTACCGTTTACCATTTCGCTCAGGCGGGCGGTATTCTCGCTATTAACATAGGCTCGGTATCGTCATGCTATAACGTTGGTAAAATAATAGCAAATTCCGATACGAAGAGTATGCCGGGCGGTATAATTGCTGATAACACCGGCTTGGTAAGCCATTGCTACTTCCTTGATGACGTTGAAAATGGAGTCTATAGCGGTACGGGCACCTATACCAAGTGCACTTCAGAGCAGATGAAACAGGCAGATACGTTTGTCGGCTTTGATTTTGACGACGTATGGGCGCTCGGTGAAAACAACGAGTATGCTTATCCCGTTTTTAAAGTTCTAAACTCGGAAGGTCACAGCTTTACTGACGCTTGCGACGCCGTATGCAACGAATGCGGTTACATACGTTACGCATCGCACAACTGGAGTGAGTATTTATATAACGACGATGCAACTACAGAGGCGGACGGTACCAAGACAAGAGTCTGTACTTCCTGCGGGGAAAAGGAAACTGTGACTGCCGAGGGAACTAAGCTTGATTACTTTGCAGGCGGAAGCGGTACAGCAGAGGATCCTTATCTTATATCTACAAAGGTGCACTTGGACAGCGTCCATAAGTTCAGTACGGCACACGTCAAGCTGATCAACGATATCCTGTTTACAGATGCTGATTTTGAAGAAGGCGGTAAATACTATAATGACGGACAAGGCTTTATTCCGTTTGGCATAACCTCGACTACCGCATTCACAGGTGTTTTTGACGGCAACGGATATACTGTTAAAAACCTGAAGATAAATGTTGTTTCAGCTACAAACGCATACGTAGGTCTGTTTGCATATAATAAGGGTACGGTTAAAAATCTTGGATTGGTAGACTGTGACGTAAAGGCTTCGTCATCGTCTGCCCGTGCAGGCGGTATTGTCGGAATGAATCAGGGTGGTACTGTGACGAGCTGTTACGTTACGGGAAACGTTTTGGCGAAAACTGTAAAATCCTATGCGTATGCAGGCGGTATTGCGGGACAGAATAGCGGTACGTTGATAAATTGCTATAACGCTGCTACCGTTACGGCTGAGTCGGAAAACTCCACCTCGCGCGCAGGTGGTATTGCAGGTGCGAACAACGGTGCTGTAAGCCTCTGCTATAACGTGGGTGATGCGAATGCGAAAACCTACGTGGGCGCTATTGTAGGCGACACTGCCAAGGAGATAATAGACTGCTATTATCTTGATAATGAGGAGGTAGGCGTCGGAAGGGGCACGGACTCTGCAATTAAATGCACCGACCTTCAGATGAAGAGTCAGGCTACCTTTGTCGGTTTTGATTTTGAAGAAGTGTGGATGCTTTGTAGTAAGCTTCAACCGTATCCTGTTCTTATGATGGGTCGTCATGAGCATACGTTTGATAATGGTTGCGATATTACCTGTGGTACGTGTGATTATATAAGAGAAGCAGAGCACGAATGGGGCGAATACGTATACAATAACGACGCAACAACAGAGGCAGACGGTACAGAGACACGCACATGTTCTGCATGTGGCGAAACAGAAACACGTACTGCAGAAGGAACAAAGCTTCCTGAGGAAGTTGATCCTGAACAGCCTTCAGTTGTACCTGACGAGAGACTCCCGCAGGTAGTTCTCAATGCGGCAGGCAACGGTGTTACCACCGACATGCGCGGTTCATGGGCAACAAGAGTATACTGGGGCTACATCGGTGAGGAAGAGATTCCTTATAAGTGGTTTGATGATTTCAGACTCGGATGCGGCACAGAGTATAACGCAGACTTTACACCCAGAGCCGATAAGGCATACTACTTCACAAAGAAGGGTTACTACAGATTCGTACTTAAGTGCATCATCAGCGGAGACAACGTTGATAACTACGAGTACAAGGATATGGTATACACCTTCTACTATGACGGA
>JAZPZR010000037.1:0-3900 GCA_045544795.1 Eubacteriales bacterium | reverse complement strand
ACGACACGCTGAAATTCGTACAAAACAAGGCGGGTCGTCGAGGGCGCCGACCCCTACGAAATAATTATAAAACATCCCGCAAAACCACAATTTACCTATCTTAATTGACAAGTACAACTAATAGTTATATAATTAATTTATTATCTTCATTGAAAGAAGGGAATATCTGTGAAAATTAAACGGATAATAAGCGTTTTGATTATATCGGTCATGCTGATAGGTATAATCCCCGCCTTTTCCATAGCAAACGCTGCAACTTACGGTGACCTTACCTATTCTGTTTCAAACGGCAAGGTGACAATTACCGATTGTAACCAAAGCGCAACCTCTGTTACAATCCCGTCACAAATTAACGGCTATCCTGTAACGTCAATCGGATATCAGGCGTTTTATAATTGCTCGAAACTTATAAGCATCGAAATCCCCGACAGCGTAACGTCAATCGGTTACGAGGCATTTTATTCTTGCGACGCGCTTGAAAGTATCACAATCCCCGATAGCGTAACTTCAATCGGTCACGACGCATTTTCTGATTGCGGTCTTAAAAACGTTAGTATTGGTAACGGCATGACCAAAATCCCCGGGAACGCATTTTTAGGGTGTGATAGTCTTGTAAATATCATAATTCCTGACAGCGTAACCTCAATCGGTTACCATGCATTTTCTAATTGCTACTCGCTTGCAAGCATCACAATTCCCAACAGCGTAACGTCAATCGGTGAGCATGTATTTTATTATTGCGACGCGCTTACAAGCATTGAAATCCCCGACAGCGTAACGTCAATCGGTGAGTATGCATTTGGGTGTTGCTCTGCACTTGAAAGCATCACAATCGGCGACAGCGTAACGTCAATCGGTGAGGGTGCATTTTATAATTGCGACTCGCTTGTCAGCATCGAGGTCCCCGACAGCGTACTGTCAATCGGTGACTCTGCATTTTATAATTGCTACGCGCTTACAGAAATTATAGTTGAAGAAAGCAATCAATATTATTCTTCATCAGACGGTGTTTTATATAATAAAGATAAAACAACACTTGTTTGCTGTCCCGGTGCTAAAAGCGGTAGTTTTGTAATCCCCGACAGCGTAACGTCAATCGGTAACTGGGCATTTTCTAGATGCTCTGCACTTGTCAGCATCGAGGTCCCCGACAGCGTAACGTCAATCGGTAACTCTGCATTTAGGAGTTGCACTGCGCTTGCCAGCATCATAATCCCCGACAGCGTAACGTCAATCGGTAACTCTGCATTTTGGGGTTGCGTCTCGCTTGTCAGCATCACAATCCCTGATAGTGTAACGTCAATCGGTGACTATGCATTTTCTGATTGCTACGCGCTTGAAAGCATCACAATTCCCGACAGCGTAACGTCAATCGGTGAGGGTGCATTTTATAATTGCGACTCGCTTGTCAGCATCGAGGTCCCCGACAGCGTAACGTCAATCGGTAAGTATGCATTTTATTGGTGCAGATCGCTCGAAAGTGTCACAATCCCTGATGGCGTAACCTCAATCGGTAACTATGCATTTTATAATTGCTACGCGCTTGAAAGCATCACAATCCCCGATAGCGTAACGTCAATCGGTGAGGATGCATTTTCTTATTGCTCGCGTCTTACAACGGTTTACTATATAGGCAGTGAGCAGGATAAAGAAAAAATTACAATTGGAGAAAACAACGTTCCGTTGAAAAATGCCAAGTGGCATTACTGCGAGCACACCTTTGACAGTCAAAGTCACTTTGATAAATGTACCGATTGCGGTGAGATTACAAACAGCAAGGCGCACGTTTTTGACGACTGCTACGATATAGCATGTGACGACTGCCTTTACATAAGACAAATCACACACGATTATCAGCCGTCATACGATACAGACAACCATTTTGACAAGTGCTCAGTCTGCGGTGACGTTATAAACGTAACAGTGCACGAGTTTGATGACGTTTGTGATACCTCCTGTAACGGTTGTAATTATGAAAGGGTGGCTCCCCATTCACGTAGTCCAAGATATAATACCGAAGTTCACTTTGATAAATGTATGCTTTGCCGAGCAGAATTAAATGTAGAAGCACACATTTTTGATAATGCGTGTGACACAACGTGTAGCGGTTGTGTTTTTACAAGAAAAACAGAGCATAATTATGTGGAAAGTTTTAACGAAACTTCACATTTTGAAAAATGCACTGGCTGTAGTGACATTATTAACATCACTGAGCATGAGTATAACGACGTATGCGACAGCACTTGTAACGGCTGTGATTATACAAGACTTCCGCCACATTCATATCAGCAAGCCTATAACGATACCGCTCATTTTGACAGATGCACTGTTTGTAAAGAGGAAATAAACGTCAAAGCACATCTTTTTGATAACGCGTGCGATACAACGTGTAACGAGTGTCTTTACACAAGAGAGATAACTCACACTTATAAAGCGGAGTACACCTTAAGTGAGCACTATGAAAAATGTACTGCTTGCGGTGATATCATAAACAGTGAAGAACACGTGTTTGACAATGCATGTGATACAAGCTGTGACAGTTGTGATTATACAAGAGAAATAACACACGATTACAAGGCAGAATATGACGATACATCCCACTATGAAAAGTGCGCAGTCTGCGGTGTCGTTATAAATAGAACAAACCACGTATTTACAGACGTATGTGATGGTAGCTGTAACGGCTGTGAGTTTACAAGAACACCGCCCCACGCATACGTGACGATATACGATAACGTTGAGCACTATGACAAATGCTCTGTCTGCAAAAAAGAAACAAACATCGGTGAGCATACGTTTGATAACGCTTGCGATGAAACATGTAGTTCATGCGAATATACAAGAGATACGGAGCACTCATGGAGTGAATACGTATACAATAACGATGCTACAAAAGAAACAGACGGTACAAAGACAAGAACGTGTACATCTTGCGGTGAGAGTGAAACGGTAGTTGCAGAAGGCACAAAACTCCCTTCAATAATTCCTGACGAGAGACTGCCTGAGGTGGTTCTTAACCAAAGCGGAAACGGTGTTGTCATCGATATGAAAGGCTCATGGGCAACACGTGTGTATTGGGGTTATATCGGTGAAGAGGAAACAGAATACACTTCCTTTGATGACTTCAGAATCGGTTGCGGAACAGAGTATAATGCCGACTTTACACCGAGAGAGCAAGAAACGTATAACTTCACCAAAAAAGGTTATTACCGTTTTGTTCTCAAGTGCATTATAAGCGGTGATAACGTCGAAAACTACAAGTACAAAGACAGAGTTTACACCTTCTACTATGACGGAAGTGCAAAATCTGCCGTTCCGTACCTTAAAGTAATTGACGGCAATACCGTACAGATTGAAAAGAACGGACTTTCTGTTACTAAGATGTACTACGGCAACGTAGGTGAGGAGTTTATAACGTACAGTTGGTTTAACGATTTCTGGGGCAAAGCACTTGCTACAAAGTCCTATAAAGTAGACTTCGGTGTAACCTACGGTGAACAGTATAAGCTTGTCACAAAAGGCTTTTATAACTTCGTAATCGTTTATAATGATGCCGAAGGCATAAGCCACGAGGTTGTATATACAGTCGAGGCAAAAGAAAACATCGGTATTATCACAGCCGAAAACGGTGTTGCAACGTTAAGCGTTGATAACGTTGGCGGTAAGGTTAATAAACTGTACTACGGCTATATCGGTGACGATGCTTCGGGCGTTGTAGACTATGACACACTTAAACAAGCCTGCGGCGGTACCCTTACAGGCGACTGGTCAATGAAGACAGGCAAGACCTATAACCTCACACAAAAAGGCTACTACGGCTTCTGCGTAAATCATACGATCGAAAGCTTTATTAATGGCGCTTTCACTAACGTTAACTACGATATAATCTATATCATAGAC
>JAZPZR010000036.1:0-6176 GCA_045544795.1 Eubacteriales bacterium | reverse complement strand
TGCTATAAGCTCTGTCTTACCGTAGACAATACCGTCTTTTTTCAGTGTGACAGTTCCGAGCACGTCGCCCTGGGCAATAGGTGCAAACACCTCTTCCTGTGTTACAATTTCACGCTCCAGAGTAGTTATATCAAGATTTTTCGGGATCACAGCATAAATGTTTTTCTGAGGAACAAGTATAAGGTGGTCTCCTTTGGCGGAAAGTTCCACTTCAACTTCTGTAATTATCTCCGAATCATTTAATATTTTTGAATTGCTGTAGTTGTCAAATGCCCACATGTATAGCGAGCGTGATTCACTGAATATAGGGTTTGCAGTTTTTCCTTTCGGAGCGTTCATTGCTACAAGTAAAAAAGTGCAGTCACCCTTTTGAGCAAATGAAATGAGATTATATCCCGCGGCAGTTGTTGTACCCGTTTTGCCTGCCTGACAGTACTTGTAATAAATGCCGCTGTTCTGACGCATAAGGCTGTTGGTTGTGATAAGGGTTCTCTTATCGGTTGTTTTATTAGTCGGCTCAATTACGTGTGATGATGAAGAGACGTAGGTGAGTACGCGCTCGTTTGTAAAAGCTGCCGACGCGATTTTTGCCATGTCGTTTGCGGTTGTATAATGGTTTTCGTCGTGAAGACCGTGCGTATTTACAAAGTGTGTGTTTACAGCGCCAAGCTGCGCCGCTTTTTCATTCATCTTATCAACAAAAGCCTGAATTGAACCGCAAAGATTTATTGCAAGAACGTTTGACGCCTCGTTTGCGCTTGATATTGCAACTGCATACATAAGGTCGTCGTACTTGAATATCTCACCGTCTTTTATGTTGATGTTAGAGCTTCCTACAACAAGATCATCATAGCAGCTTTTGTCTGCAACAACCGTTTGATTGTAATCTGTTATAAGATCACTTGCAACCAGGAGTGTAACAAGCTTTGTAAGCGATGCGGGGTATGCCTTCTCGTCAGGCGATTTCGTCAGTTCATTTACGTATGCACCTGTCTGAAGATTTAGCATAACGACCTTTTGTGCCGTAACCTCAGGTATCGGGTCAAGCTCGACAGGCTCTGCGTAGCAGATTACCGAAAAAGCAGACAAAAGTATAATAAATATAAGCGTAAAAAGTAAAAATCTTTTTTTCATTTTTTTGTTTCCTTAAATTTTAGTAACTTATAGTATATACAATATTTTGACAAATGTAAAGATAATGTGTAAAAAATTAACGGTTTGCCATTGATATTCTTATGTTAATGAGTTAAAATATAAGAAAATATTCTCCCGGAGGGATAAAATGAGAATTGTTGTTAAGGTTGGAACGTCGACGCTTGCGTATTCAACAGGTCATCTTAATATCAGACATATGGAAACTCTTTGTAAGGTTTTAAGTGATATAAAAAACGCAGGATATGAAATAATAATGGTATCTTCCGGTGCTGTAGGAATGGGCATGGGTAAGCTTTCGCTCAGCGAGCGCCCAAAGGAGCTTTCTCTTAAGCAAGCGGCCGCGGCTGTCGGTCAGTGTGAGCTTATGTATACATACGATAAGCTTTTTTCGGAATATAACCATACTGTTGCACAGTTGCTTCTGACTGCCGAAGATATAAATGATACAGACAGAAAAAACAATTTTACAAATACAATTTTAAAGCTTCTTGATCTCGGTGTAATACCGATAATCAATGAAAATGATACCGTTGCCGTAAACGAGCTTGTAATCGGTGATAATGATACGCTCGGTGCAATTGTTGCCAAGAGTGTTAACGCAGATCTTATAGTTATTTTATCAGATATTGACGGCGTTTTTACCGCTGATCCGCATAAAAATCCGGATGCCGAGCTTATATCTGTTATTGAGAGCATTACACCTGAAATCGAAAAGCTTGCAGGAGACGCAGGGTCTTCGGTCGGCACAGGCGGCATGGTTACAAAAATATCCGCGGCGAAAATTGCTACAGAAGCAGGCTGTGACATGGTAATAGCGAACGGTGCAGACCCCAATATACTTTATGATATTGTTGAAGGGGAAAAAGCCGTGGGAACAAGATTTATAGGAGTAAAACAATGACAACCCGTGAAATTATGATGGCGGTAAAGTCTGCGTCACGCTTTGTTGCAGGCGCAACGACCGTGGAAAAAAACAGAGCGCTTAGTGAAATTGCAGACAGTATTGAAAAATCAACTGATGCAATTCTTGAGGCTAACAAACTTGATATGAACGCGGCAAAGGGTATCATATCAGACGTAATGCTTGACAGACTCATGTTAAGCGCCGACAGAATCAAGGCAATGGCAGACGGTATTAGACACGTTGTGTCACTTGAGGATCCTGTCGGTCGCATTATATCATCGTATAAGCGTGAGGACGGTCTTGAAATTAACAAGGTCGCTTCGGCAATCGGTGTTGTAGCTATAATATATGAAAGCAGACCCAACGTAACGTCTGATGCGGCGGCTCTTGCGCTTAAAAGCGGTAATGCTTGTGTGCTCAGATGCGGCAAGGAAGCGCATGCAAGTGCTATGGCAATTACCGAGGCGATTGGTAACGGTCTCGTATCAGCGGGATTTCCCAGAGAGGCTGTTATGCTTGTTGAAGATACCTCAAGAGACAGTGCTAAAGAGCTCATGTGTGGAAACGGGTATATTGATTTACTTATTCCGCGCGGAGGTCCGGGACTTATTAAGGCCTGCGTTGAAAATGCAACTGTACCTTGTATTGAAACAGGTACCGGAATATGTCATATATACGTTGACAAGGCTGCCGATATTGAAATGGCAGTAAAAATTATAAACAATGCAAAAACAAGCAGACCGTCTGTTTGCAATGCAGCTGAGGTGCTTGTTGTACATAGAGACGTTGTTGACAAGCTTATTCCCGCTGTTGAACAAAAGCTTGTCAATGAACGAAAAGAAAGCGGTCATACGCCTGTTTTGTTTAAAATGGATGATTACTCGCTTGGTTACTCAAAAACAGGTGTGGCGGCCAAAAATGATGATTTTGACACAGAGTTCCTTGATTACGTAATGGCTGTAAAAACCGTAGCCGATGTGAGCGAGGCTGTAAGGCATATATCTTTACATTCCACAGGACATAGTGAAGCAATCATCTCAAATGATGAAACTGCCGTTGACTATTTTACTAAAAATATTGACAGTGCGGCAGTATACGTTAATGCTTCGACAAGATTTACCGACGGCGGTGAGTTTGGGCTGGGTTGTGAAATGGGAATATCCACCCAGAAGCTTCATGCACGCGGTCCGATGGGACTTTGTGAGCTTACAACGTATAAGTATATCATTAAGGGTAACGGAAATATCAGATAGGAGTGAGCATTTTAATGAAGTATTGTGCAGGTTTTATCGGTGTAGGTAATATGGGAGGAGCTCTGTTTGACGCTGTTTCGCGTACGGCAGCATCCGATCTGCTTTCTGTTTATGATAAGAACTCCCAAAAAGCATCTGAAAAAAATGCGGATTTTAAAAGTATTGACGTTGTTGTAAGCGAAAGTAAATTTGTCTTTCTCGGCGTTAAGCCTAACGTTATTTTTTCGGTTACCGATGAAATAAAAGAATATATAAATGATGAAACAGTTATAGTTTCTATGGCGGCAGGAGTAGATCTATCGTCGCTTGAATCGGCGCTTGGAACGGATCGCATTATCAGAATTATGCCTAACACTCCTGTTTCAACAGGGAACGGTGTAATACTTTACTGTACTTCAAAGGGTATAACCGAAAATGATATTGATTTGTTTTTAAAGCTTTTGTCATCTGCAGGCGTGGTTGATGAAATTGATGAAAAGCTTATTGATGCGGCGGTTGCTCTGTCAGGCTGCGGCCCTGCATTTGTATATATGTTTGCCGAGGCATTGGCTGACGGCGCTGTAAAATGCGGACTTCCGAGAGACAAGGCAATGAAATATGCAAAGCAAACGATTTTAGGAAGCGGAGCCATGATGATGTCAGTTGACAAGCATCCGGGTCAGCTGAAGGATGAGGTCTGTTCACCGGGCGGTACGACGATCGAGGGAGTACTTGCTCTTGAAAACGGTGGATTCAGATATCTCGCATCTTCCGCTGTCACCGCTGCCTTTGAAAAGACAGGCAAGTTAAAGAAATAGTAAAAGCACCGCATCAGCGGTGCTTTTAAGATTAATATGCTCTGATTTCAAAAACCTCTACGTTTTCGCTTCCGTTTGTTGCTGTGAAATTGAATTTAACTTCATCACACTCTGTTTTTTCAAAGTCAATAACGTTCAGTCTCTGTATATTATCAGTTATAGTGACAGTTTTGATTAGTGACTTGTTTTTATAAAGCTGAACAGTATAATTTTTAACAAGTTCAGGCGGGACGCCGATTCTTTGTTGTGCCTGTCTTTTGGGTGCCATGGTTATTCTTATCGCATAATTAAAATTACTGTTGAAGGTAAGGCGTAATTGTGATAATTTTTGAGGCTTATCCCATTTTAACGTAAGGCTTTCACCGTTTGATGAAATTCCGTTACTGCACCAACTGTGGATTGTTTCATCATAATTTCGGGATAATCCGTCTGTTACTTTTTCAGGCGGATGTTCTGCCATGAAGGATGATGCGTATACTGTTGCATATTTTGCAAGATCATGTTCATCCTGGTTCACAATTCCCGGTATAAACAAATCATCCTTAAGCAATTGTTGCTGAAGTGTTGGGATATGTGATGACAGCCCGCGCGGACTGCAGTTGTATTTTTTACAAAGTGCTGCAGCAGTTCCGACAACCTGTCCGCCTATTGCGCAGGTTCCTATTATTCTTGTTGACGCCATCGCCATTTTTGAACAGGATATATTTCTTCCCGCATAGAAGAGATTTGTAATGTTTTTTGAGTAGTAACATCTGTAGGGGATGGTATATGTTCCCGGAAAATTCCATACTTGGCTTGGAAGTTTATCTAAATCGTACAGACCGTTTTTTGTGTGGAGGTCAACACCCCAACCGCCATAGCAAACGGCATCGTCAAACTGACGGTGATTCCATATATCTGTTTCGTTAAGAATATAATCTCCGACCATTCTTCTGCTTTCACGTGTGCCGGGGAGTGCGCCTACCCATAATAGTTCAAGATTGTCTGCACCGTGATCGCCGCCGTTTTTAATGTGATCCCAGACCCCGTAAAAATATGAAAACAGTTCATCACGGATATCTTCATAATCGCCTATTATATCATTATTTTTACCCATTAGTTCTATCCACCAATAACCGTAATCACAGTTATTTGAGCTTGTTGCGGATACTCTTTTATAGTCTTCGGGGTCTTCTGCCATAGAATAATCCATTTTATGACGCTCGCAGTGAACGCGGTATTTTAAATCCTCTTCAGTAAGTTTCTTTGCAAAAGACGGAGGCGTAAATTTAACGGGTTTACCTGTATCAATTGCACGGAATAGTATTGTGTTACCCATGCTGTCTTTGTTTTCTGATTCAGGTGCGTGCGGTTCGTTAAATTCTGATTTTGCCTCGCTTCCGATTCGGTATTCTGCATCAACAAAATATCCGAGAGTACCGTTTCCTGTTGCATCGACAAACAACGGCGCCGAAAAGTATAAATGCTTTTCGGTTGTTTGCTGAAAGCAGAATATTTTTGTTATGCGGTTATTTTCGCTATATGCATCAACCATTGATGTATTTAGGTATAAATCAAGGTTTTTTTCTTTTTTCGCCGCCTCAAACATTGTCATATCCCATAAATCATAGTTATAATGGGGATTCCGCGCTTTGTTTGTGAGCATCATTTCATATAGAATACCTGTTTCTTCAAGTTCGGGTTTTCGTGCGCCGTCAGTTGCGCTTGATATATGTATTCTGACCTCACCCGAAGCGTTTCCGCCAAGAACAGGCCGTGCATGTATTAAAGCAGTTTTTACGTCGTTTCGTGCTGCGGCAATAGCAGCGCAAAGTCCACTCATTCCGCCTCCTACGATAACAAGTTCATATGATAAATCTTCTACTTTTTTCATTGTTTTCACCTCGAAAATATTATAATTGTTCTGATTATACAGTTCTATCTCTTTAATTGACATTTTGTCCACTTTTGTGTTATTCTTATTAAGGGAGTGTGACAATATGAACTATAGCATAAAATCGTCTGACGGAACAGTTTTGTTTTTTTATAAAACCAAGCAGATGGAAAAAGGATATAAAGATAACGTAC
>JAZPZR010000035.1:0-8092 GCA_045544795.1 Eubacteriales bacterium | reverse complement strand
AGACATCGACTTTATAAACTCTATAAGGGCATTGTCACCGTCTATCTCAACGCCTGCAGTTTCGCTGATAATCTTATAATACAATGCGCTGTCAAGCTGTACCTTCACATCAGCAGTGCCGCAGCCGAGGTCAATATCCATTGTCGAACATATGTCCACGTATTCACATTGCTGCATACCCGATGCAAAAGCTTCGATTTCACGCACACACTTGATATCCTTTGAATATTCAAGCATTTTACCGAACATTTCTTTTTTTATCGGATGACCGCTGTCAAGTGCTGTTATCCAGTCAGGAATATCAACGTTTATCTGTTTTACCGGAAATTCCAACAATACGTTTTTAAGAATATCGAGTATACAACCTCTGTCCAGTTCAAGACAGTTAACACACATTGTCTGAACAGCGTATTCTTTTGCAAGTGAATCGGCAAGCTCCTTTGCGCTTTCGCTTTCAGGAAACATTGAATTTACAAGAACTATAAACGGCTTATTTATCGCTTTAAGTTCATCGATTATTCTTTTTTCCGCCTGCTCATAGTCTTTTCTTGGAATATCACCTATACTTCCGTCCGTTGTAACAACAAGACCTATCGTTGAGTGCTCGCATATTACTTTTTTGGTACCTAGCTCTGCCGCGGTACAAAAATCCATTGAATTCTCATCCCACGGTGTCATGACCTGGCGCGGCATATCATTTTCAATATACCCTATTGCGCTGTCAACGATATAGCCTACGCAGTCTATCATACGCACGTTAAACCGTGCGTTTCCGTCTATCACGACCTCTGCCGCCTGATTGGGAATAAATTTCGGCTCTGTTGTCATTATCATACGCCCTGCAGATGATTGCGGAAGCTCATCCTGCGCACGCTCACGCTTGTATTCATCCTTTATATTAGGAATAACAAGTGTCTCCATAAACTTTTTAATAAATGTCGATTTACCTGTTCTAACAGGTCCCACAACACCGATATAAATATCTCCGCCTGTTCTTGCCGCAATATCCTTATAGATACTATTGCCTGTCATTACCTTTCCTCCGTTATGGTATCTTTGTACATAACTATGAAGGAGTGATCAGATTTATGACAAATGATATTATACAGCGAAAACAATTAAGAAAATCACTTTTTACACACCCATAAATTATTAATTTGATTTTTAATATCAGGCAGATCCCATAGCTTTTCCGACCTGTATTTACTGTTCGGATCGTTTATTTTAATTCTATCACCGACAAGCTCTGTCATTACGATAAAATGTCCGCTTGATGTAAAATCTCCGGGCCCCATTATACAGATAATAGGATAACCTTTTCTCAAGTTATTTATGATCACGTTTTCATCAAGCGGAATTTCCCTGACGTTCAATCCAAGCTTTTTCCCGCCTTCTGAAATTAAACTCCAGGCACTGCCGTTACCCGATACACTGTAGCCTTCTTTTATTGCAAATTCGGCAACAAACTCTGGATTATATTTATCGTCATTCAATAAATAAACGGCAACCATAGACAGACATGTCGGTCCACAGCCCGTAAGTCCCATCAAATCGCCTGCATACTGATTGTACCCCCATCGCATATCCCACTGCATAAACAAAGGAACAGCCTCGCTGTTTTTATATTCGCTTAAATCAATTCTAAATTTTTTATCTTTTTCAAGCGGATAATTTAAAACAAACTCCTTTGTTTCAGGATTCTTATCAAGCAGTTCAATCAACGATTCAGGCCATTCATTTTCTTCCAAGCCATGCTTTTTTGCAAAATCTCTAAGCAGAATTTCCGCATCATCGCTTGAATAATCAGAGGGCAGATCGGGTGGTCCTGTATCCTTCTTTACGCATTTTGTAACAGTGAAAGCTATCAGCACGATCGCAACAACAATAATAAGACATCCGAATTTCCGATTGTTTTTTCTGTGTTTTTTCATAAAAAATGCTCCTATCTTAAATTTGACAGAAGCATTTTATCATTGCAATGAAATTTTTGTTTTACTTTATATTTAAGCCTTTCTTAACTTTTTCTTACATAAGCAGGATAATTTCAAATTCAGTTATACCGTCATTACAGGTTGCAGTAATAGTACCGTTATGAAGCTCAATTATTTGTTTTGCTATAGCAAGCCCCAGACCCACTCCGCCTGTATCTGTCCTTCTTGAATTATCCACACGGTAAAACTTGTCAAAAATGCGCTCAAGCTTCTCTTTCGGTATATCATCACCCTTATTTTTTATTCGTATGACAACACGACCGTCTTCCTTTTTTGCAGAGCAGAATATATCGGTTCCTTTATAGCTGTAATTCACTGCATTTCTGAACAAGTTATCAAAAACACGGGCAATCTTATCAGCATCTGCGAATATGATTATTTCAGGCTCGATCTCCTGAACTATATTCAGTTGTTTTTCTTCAAACATCGGAAAGAACTCGTTAAGAATCTGAATCAACAAAATGGTTAAGTTAACCTTTGATTTTTGTGTTTCAACACTTTGCAGATTCAAGCGCGTTATGTCAAAAAACTCATTTATAAGCTGTTCCAATCTATATGCTTTATCAAGGGCGATTCCCGTATATTTTGCCCGCTGTTCGATCGGAAGCTCCCGCGCTTCATCCAATAAACTCAGATAACCTATCACAGATGTTAACGGTGTTTTCAAATCGTGAGCAAGATAAACGATCAAATCATTTTTTTGCTGTTCAGCAAGAGATCTTGCCCGTTCGTTTTCTTTTAATTCAAATTTAAAATCTTTTAATTTCTGACTAAACTCACGCAGTTCTTCAGGACAATCCGCTTTGAAAATTTCAGGTTTTTCTTCAAATATAGAGTCACTTGCAAGCTTTAGTAATCTGCTCAATCTGAAAACGTAGATTACCGATATTATTACCAAGCCCAATACGTATATCAAAAACGCCGTAAACACTCGGTTAGTGTTGATAACGACAAATGAATTTTTCGGCAAATGACTGTAAAGGTATTCTACTATTACACCGTTGAATACGTTATCCATTACCACAAGAAATAACACGTATGCAACTGAATATACCAAAACCATTGTTATATATTTTTTTATAGCACTATTTTTCAACTCTATAGCCCACTCCCCATACTGTTTTGATTATCTTGGGATTACGAGAAGGTTCTTTAAGTTTTTCTCTTATTCTGCGAATATGAACCATCACCGTATTATTACTGTCCAGATAATCTTCTTTCCATACTGCTTCAAATATGGCTTCGCTTGAAACAACGTTACCTGCATTCTCGCAAAGAAGCCACAATATTTCAAATTCCGTGGGCGTAAGATTGACTGTTTCATCATACAGAAATACTGTATGCTTTTGTTTATTTATAATTAAGCCATTGCTTTCAAAAATCTCGTCAAACGGTTTATTGACGGTATATCTCTTGTACCGGCGCAGCTGTGCCTTTACACGTGCCAATAATTCAAGCGGATTAAACGGTTTTGTCACATAATCATCGGCGCCGATACCAAGCCCTGTTATTTTATCAACATCTTCCACACGGGCGGTAAGCATGATAATGGGATAAGTGTACTTTTCGCGGATTTTTGCGCATAGCTCAAATCCGTTCATTTCAGGCATCATAACGTCAAGAATGGCCAAATCAACGTCAGCATTATTCTGTACCACTTTAAACGCTTCAACAGAATCATAAAACTTAAGGGTTTTATACCCTTCGTTTTTCAAAATAACCTCTACCAAATCTGCGATTTCTCTTTCATCGTCAACGATTATTATACTCATGCTCTCCCACCTTTTATAAACTGTTGATTTTATTATATCGTAAACACAAAGTATTTTGATATAATTGTCCATGTTTTACGTTTGCCGTACGGCGAGTAAAACGGACATAAGATTTGTATAATATCACTAATTGCTGATATTATACCATACAGCGAAAACAATTGTATTAATATTTTCTTACAAAAAACGTTAATACAATAATTATATAAAACTCCGGCTTCATAATAGAAACCGGAGTTTTTATAAAAGTTTAAACTGTCAAAAACAATTACATTTCTGCAAAGTATTTGATTGTTCTTACCATCTGGCTTGTGTATGAGTTCTCGTTATCGTACCAAGAAACTACCTGAACCTGATAGGTATCGTCATCGATCTTAGCAACCATTGTCTGAGTTGCATCGAAGAGTGAACCGTATGTGATACCAACGATATCTGAAGAAACGAGCTCTTCCTCGGTGTAACCGAATGAAGCAGAAGAAGCAGCCTTCATAGCAGCATTGATACCTTCTTTTGTAACATCCTTACCCTTAACAACAGCAACAAGAAGAGTTGTTGAACCGGTCGGAACGGGTACACGCTGAGCTGAACCGATGAGCTTACCGTTGAGCTCAGGGATAACAAGACCGATAGCCTTTGCAGCACCTGTTGAGTTAGGAACGATGTTTGCAGCAGCTGCACGAGCACGGCGGAGGTCACCCTTTCTGTGAGGACCGTCAAGTACCATCTGGTCGCCTGTGTAAGCGTGAACTGTTGTCATGATACCGCTCTGGATAGGAGCGTAATCGTTAAGAGCCTTAGCCATGGGAGCGAGGCAGTTTGTTGTACATGAAGCAGCTGAAATGATTGTGTCCTCTTTTGTAAGAGTTTTTTCGTTTACGCTGAATACAACTGTGGGAAGATCATTACCTGCGGGAGCAGAAATAACAACCTTCTTAGCGCCTGCATCGATATGAGCCTGTGACTTATCCTTTGATGTATAGAAACCTGTACACTCAAGAACAACGTCAACATCAAGCTCGCCCCAGGGAAGATTTTTAGCATCTTTCTCTGCGTAGATTTTGATTGTCTTACCGTCAACAGTGATAGAATCCTCACCTGCAACTACTGTATCAGCAAGAGCGTATCTGCCCTGAGCTGAATCGTACTTGAGAAGATGAGCGAGCATAGCGGGGTTTGTAAGATCGTTGATAGCAACTACTTCATAACCCTCTGCACCAAACATCTGTCTGAAAGCGAGTCTACCGATTCTACCGAATCCGTTAATAGCAACTTTTACCATTTTCTTTTTCCTCCATAAAATAGATTTCCAACAGATATTGTATCTTATCTCATCGGATTTTGCAACATAAATTTTCATTTTTTTAAAAATAGTTTATAAAACGACCGTTTTGTCTAATATTATAATGATTGACAAAAGAGCGTTTAAATAATATAATACACTCATAAATGTTTTTTGGGGGATCACATTATGAGTAAATATCCAAAAGAAGGCAGACGCGTAAAAACGATAACGCCAATGGCATTTGTCATGCCCTACATATTAAAAACGCGCAACACTTCCATGAATTTCATCAGGGATTCTATCAATATTGAAAAGGCTGAAGCGTATATACGTAAAAAGAGAAAAGAAGGACTCACATCATTCGGTATGCTCCATCTTTTTCTTGCTACCTATGCGCGTACCGTATCGCAAAGGCCCGGAATAAACAGGTTCATCAGAGGTCAGCACGTTTATACACGCGACCATATCGAAGTTATGATGACGATAAAAAAAGAAATGTCGCTCGACTCACCCGATACATGTATCAAATTTTATATGAGTCCTGAAGATACCGCCGAAACAATTTACAACAACTTCAATAAGCTCGTAGAAGAAAATAAAGCTGCAAGCGGTAACGGCGACAGTGATTTTGACAAAACAGCGCGCATACTTACATATATACCCGGTCTTATTCTGAGATTTGCCATTGCTGTTTTACGTACAATGGACTATTTCGGACTGCTCCCGCGCTTTCTTACGCACGTAAGTCCGTTCCACGGTTCAATGGCAATTACTTCAATGGGCTCACTCGGCATTCCGCCAATATACCATCATTTATATGATTTCGGTAATATTCCGGTATTTATTTCATACGGTGCAAAAAGAAAAGCGGTTGAACTTGATAAAAACGGAGAGCCTCATACAAACAAGTATATTGATTTTACCGTTGTAACAGACGAGCGTATTTGTGACGGATACTATTTTGCATCCGCACTCAAATATATGAAAAACATATTTGACGATCCGGATCAGCTTGACTTGCCTCCGGAACAGGTAATTAAGGACATACGATGAAAGAACAAACCACAAAAACCATAGCAAAAAATAAAAAAGCATACTTTGATTATTTCGTTTTGTCAACGTATGAAGCAGGAATCGAACTTTTTGGAACAGAAGTCAAATCTATCCGCAACGGAAACGTAAACCTTAAGGACAGCTTTTGTTCAATAGACGACGGTGAATTATTTGTAAAAGGCATGCACATTTCGCCTTATGAAAAAGGAAACATTTTTAACCGTGACCCGATGCGTGACAAAAAGCTTCTTATGCACAAGCGTGAAATAATGACGCTTTTCGGAAAGATAAAACAGGACGGTCTTACTCTTATCCCGCTTTCACTTTATTTCAGCGGCTCAAAGGTCAAGGTTGAGCTTGGTCTTTGCAAGGGTAAAAAACTGTATGACAAGCGTGAGTCAATTGCAAAAAAAGAAGCTGACAGAAACATCAGCGCATCGCTTAAGTTTAAACAGTATTAAGGAGAATACATATGGAATTCAAAAAGATACCGCTTGATATAAACTATGAAAAACTCGGTCTTGTAAAGCCTGAAAATACACCTTATCTTGAATGTTATTTGCCCTGTAACATGGCAGACAAAGAAATGAAATTCGAAAGAAAAAACAATACTATTCTTGTCCTGCCCGGCGGCGGTTACGGAATGACCTCAGCACGCGAGCATGACCCGATAGCATTTCAGTTTTTGGCAGCGGGTTTTACAGTATTTGCACTTAAGTACTCCGTAAAACCATATACCTTTCCCACTGCTCTTTTTGAGGCATATACAGCAATTGCAATGATAAGAAAAAATGCAGAGGAGTGGCTTGTTGATCCCGACAGAATTTCTGTTATCGGTTTTTCGGCAGGCGGTCACCTCGCAGCTTGTACGGGTGCTTTTATGAATGAGAATTTTGTAAAAGAGTCACTCGGTTTTACTGATGAACACAAGCCCAACTCACTTGTATTATCATACCCTGTTATTACAGCAGGCGAATATGCGCACAAGGGAAGCTTCAGAAATCTTCTTGGCAAAGAGGAAATTTCAGATGAAGATATAAAGTATTTTTCTATCGAAAATCGCATAACACCCGATTTTCCGACATCCTTTGTATGGCACACTTCACAAGATAACGCAGTACCTGTAATGAACTCACTGCTTTTATGTGAACAGCTTGCAAAAAACAAGGTTAAATTCGAATTACATATTTATCCTGAAGGTCCGCACGGAGTTGCTCTTTCAAATCATATTACAGACAATCCCAACAAAACTCCCGCACCTGTTAAACCTCGTGCATGGGTAAAAGAATGTGTTGATTTTCTTGATAATGTTGCGTATAATGATTAATGTATAGGGTAACCTATACACATGGGGTCGCAATGGTTTCGACGGGGATCAGAACGCATGATAAGCGGATAGAGGCGCACGACCGCTTTAAAACGTGTAACTTAAAATTAAACGCTAACAATAATAAATTAGCTTACGCTGCTTAATTGCGGCGTCATCCGAATGCGAAGGACCACGAGCGCAGGAGGGTGTCACAATTAGTGGTGAACGAATGCAGTTAAGCTTTGCGCTGTATTTGTAATATGAAGCTACCGAAGTTGAGAGTTTGCTTTATAACGCTCAGCCAAGGGAATTTAAATATAAAGCTACATCCGTAGAAAGTTATGCCGGACGGTTTTCGGACAGGAGTTCGATTCTCCTCGGCTCCACCAAAAAACCGACTTGTTTCGACAAGTCGGTTTTTCAACTAAATCCACCCTTGTGGGTGGGTGAAATCGTCTTTGACGACGAAATCCTCCCTGCGGTCGGATGAAATCACTGTGGCGGTGGGTGGATTTAATTTCATCTGAGGCACAGCCGAAGATTTCATCTGCATAACAGATTTCATCCGTGCTTTCACGGATTTCATTTTTCTGTAAGAGTTCAAATTAATACAAAAAAACGGAAAAATATCTTTTTCGTATCCCATATACAAAAAAAGCACTTGCAATAGCAAGTGCTTCAGAGT
>JAZPZR010000034.1:0-9397 GCA_045544795.1 Eubacteriales bacterium | reverse complement strand
GAAATAATTATAAAACATCCCGTAAAACCACAATTTGTTACACGTACAGCATCTGCTGATTGAATACCATACTCCTCGGCATATCGCCGTTTGCCATCTGCTTTGCTATGGGAGATGCGATAAGGCGGGTGACCTGTCTTTTTATATTACGCGCGCCCATGCCGTCCGAAAGCTCCCTGCATACGTACTGCGCAACGTCCTCATCAAAGCGCACGTCATATCCCTTTTGGGCAAGGCGGCTTGAGAGAATATCAAGCTCCATCTGCGCAATTCTTACAAGACTGTCATGCGTGAGCGGTTGAAAGCTTACAGTTTTATCTATCCTGTTTATAAGCTCGGGAGACAGCCATTTTTTAACGTCTCTGTCAACACTGCCCTCATTATTAAAGCCCGCCATGGATCTCTGTCCCGCGTTGCTTGTAAGAATAACTATCGCATTTTTAAAAGACGCCGTTCTTCCCGTGCCGTCGGTAAGCTTGCCCTCGTCAAGAATACCCAAAAGGATATTAAGCACCTCAGGGCTTGCCTTTTCCATCTCGTCAAAGACCACGATGGCATACGGCTTTGCCCGCATCTGAGTGACAAGCATTCCGCCGTCGTCATGACCGACGTATCCGGGCGGCGCGCCTGTAAGCCGCGATATACTGTGGCGCTCGGAAAACTCCGCCATGTCAAGCATTATCACCGCGTTTTCATCACCGTAAAGCTCGCGGGCAAGCAGTTTGCACAGCTCCGTCTTGCCCACGCCCGTAGGCCCTGCGAATATAAAAGATGCAAGCGGTTTTGTAGGTGTGCCAAGCCCCGCGCCCGCGTATAACAGCGTGTCGCACACATCGTTTATCGCATTTTCCTGCCCGATTATTTTTTCCGACAGTCTGTCTTTTAAGGCGGCAAGCCGCAAAAGCGCACCGTCCGTCAACGTTTTTTCGGGCACCCCCGTCCAGCGCGACAGCACCCTGCACACGTCGGCGCGGGATACCGTGGGAAAGCTCTCCTGCGACACCTCAAGCAGAGAGGTGCGAAGCTCCGCCGCCGTTTTATACATTCCTCGCTTTATGCTTTTTTCAAGCTCGGAGCGTATCTGCTTTTGCTCTCGCGACTTGCTTCTTGTCGCATAAAGTCCGACCGTTGCGGCGCTCTCATCAATCAGGTCGATAGCCTTGTCAGGCAAAAATCTGTCCCCTATATAGCGCACAGAAAGTGAAACGGCGGCATCGACCGCATCGTCGGTAAGCGTTACGCCGTGGTGCTTTTCAAGAGCGCCCTTTAACGATTGCAAAATCTTCACCGTCTGCTTTTCGCTCGGCTCATTTACACGTACCGTTGCGAATCTGCGCTCAAGGGCTTTATCCTTTTCAATGTACTTGCGGTACTCCGCATCGGTGGTGGCACCTATCAGTTTTATCCGTCCCCTTGCAAGCGCAGGCTTCAGAATATTACCCGCATCAATTGCGCCCTCGGCAGCGCCTGCACCCACAATTACGTGAATTTCGTCTACAAACAGTATAATTTCGGGGTTTTTCTCCGCTTCGTCAATTACCGCACGCAGTCTTTCTTCAAATTCACCGCGGTATTTTGAGCCTGCTATCATCGAAGTAAGATCAAGCATAAATATCTGTGAGCCTTCAAGCGCGGGCGGGACCTCGCCGTTTGCAACGGCAAGCGCAAGCGCTTCAACAACACAGGTCTTACCCACCCCCGGCTCGCCGATAAGGCAGGGGTTGTTTTTTGTATGGCGGGAAAGTATGCTCATTATTCTTTCAAGCTCAGGCTCTCTGCCGACAGCGGCTGAAATCCCGCCCTCTTTTGCGCGGGTGACGAGGTTTAACGCATACTTTGTCACCATGCGGTAATTTTTCTGTCCGCTTTTCGAGGCGGGCGAGATTTCGTAAAGACCGAGTCTATCCGTAACCGTATCACGAAGCGCCTTTGCATCGGTGCCGAGCTTTGTGAGTATCTGCATCGCAACACACTGACTTTCTCCCGCAATTGCAAGCAGTATATGCTCTGTACCTATCGCGCAGAAGCCGTAGCGGGTCGCGCAGACCATCGACTGCTCTATTATCCTGCGTGTGCGCGAGGTCATATCCTGCGCGCTGAGTTTTGTCGGAGACGAGCTGCCTGCAACTTCAACAAGCTTATTTTTTACCTTATCAAAGGTAATTCCGCGCGACAGCAAAATCCTTCCGCCGACGCTGTCGGTATGCCGTAAAATTCCGAGAAGCAGATGCTCCGACCCTATATACGTATGCCCAAGCTCAGATGCCGTCTGCTGAGCAGAGGCAAGCGCCGCATGAGCAAGCTTTGAAAACCGTTCCATATATCTCTCCTTAAACGTACTGTTTCAATTATTGACCTTCTTTTAAAATATATTTCACGGATATAAGATATATTTCTCGGCAGGTGTAATTTGACAGAAATACGTTTTATGCTTTATAATTCTATAAAGGAGGGATCGTAATGTCTGAAATACGTCATTTTACAAAAGAAAAATTTGTAAGAAGCGAAACTGGTGTTGTTATCAACATAAATAAATTCAAGGAGTGGCACCACGGAAAGCACACGCACGGATTTATCGAGCTTGCATACATGGTAAGCGGTGAATCGACCCAATACGTTGACGGTGTTGAGTACAGTCTTAAGCACGGACAGATGATGATTATAAATCCCGGTCAGGTGCATGATTTTTACGTAAAGAACAACACCAGGATCATAGATATTCTTATAGACCCCGATTATATAAGCAATGAGCAAAGAGGCGTGCAAAACGCGTCTGAGCTGCTTACCCTCTCCGCTTTTTGTGCATTTGAAAACAGTATTGACAAAACGCTTTGCAGAGTGACCTTTGACAGACGTGAGCGCGTAGTGATAGAATCACTTCTCGACATGATGGCACAGGAGCAAAAAAACAAATTTATGAATTATCGGGTCACAATACGTCAGCTTACACAAATTTTACTTACCCATATTTTCAGAAAAATGTCGGGTATTGAAAAGAATTTTACAATCTCACCCGAATTTCTGCAGTTTATCCGCGATAACTGCGGTGAAAAGCTTACACTTTCCGAGCTTTCAAAAATGTGCTTTTACAATCCGTCATATTTCAGCCGTATGTTCCGTGAACATTACGGTATAACGCTTACCGAGTTTATACAAAACAGCCGTTTTGAACGCGCATGCGGGCTTCTTTCAGACAAAACGCTCTCGATTGACGATATAGTCACACGCTCAGGCTTTGGCAGTAAACGTACAATGTACAAGATATTTAACGAAAGAACGGGACTCACCCCATCCCAGTACCGCGAAAAATACACCGCAGAATAAATCTGCGGTGTATTTTTTTACATTGTTGTTATATATTGTAAAAATATTCTATTGAGAATGTCTTTTTCGCTTTAGTATAATAAAAATTGCAAAGACCTATTCATATTAAAGAAAGGGTAAAAACAATGTTAAGAAAGAGGATTATTTCAATGCTTGTAACAGCTGTCATGCTAACAACGACAATTTTCCCTTCCTTCGCATTTGCAACAATCAGCGAAAAAACAGATTGGACTGCAAACTGGATATGGGACAGTGAAATTCCCGCAACCCTTCCCGAAGAGGGCGACGTGTGGATGAATTTCCGTAAAAGCTTTACGCTTGACAGCTTGCCTGAGCAGGCAGTAATTGCCAAAATTGCGGCAGAATCACGCTATTGGCTGTACGTAAACGGCAAGCTTGCCGTTTTTGAGGGCGGTCTCAAGCGCGGTGTTGACCGTGAAAACGGATATTTTGACAACGTGGATATTACAAAGTATCTTCAGGTCGGTCAGAATACTATCGCAGTTGCCGTATGGTATTACGGTGTTGCGGGCACGGCATCGGGCGACTCGCGTAATCAGAGCTTTACAGGCCGTTGTGCAGAGGCGGCAGGCTTTATGTTTGAGGCAAACATCGGTGATACCGTTATAAAATCGGACGAAAGCTGGAAGGTAAAGCGCGACAGCGCCTATTTACATTCAAAGGACTTTGAGACCGAGCTTCCCAACTACCGTTTTCTTGAATCAAACGTCTACTACGATGCAAGAAATGAGATAAGTGATAAATTTATGGGCTGGACGGAAAGCGCTTTTGACGACAGCTCATGGACTGCGGCTACCGTCCGCGGAAGTTACGGTGACAGTCCGTGGAATAAGCTTTTTGAACGCAATATTCCGCTTCTTCGCTTTGATGCGGACATTAATGAATACCAAAACCCCGAAGCATACGAGGGATATACGTATACTCCGACCTCATCGGAAACGGTTATTGAAATGGCGCTTCCCTACAATGCGCAGGTCACGGCGTATCTTGAAGTTGAGGCGGATGCAGGCAAAAAGATAGACATCCGTACCGATACATATACCTACAGTTCAGGTAATGCCGCAAATTCTGTAAGAACAAACTATATTACAAAAGACGGCGTGCAGGAATTTGAGTCACTCGGTTGGTTTTCGGGTGAAAAGGTAATATACACGATCCCCGCAGGTGTCAGGATCATAAAGCTCGGCTACCGTGAAAGCGGTTACGATACCGACTTTGCAGGAAGCTTCGTTTCAGACGACGAGGCGCTTAACACACTCTGGCAAAAGGCGGTACGCACACTCTATATCACCATGCGTGACAACTATATGGACTGTCCCGACCGCGAGCGCGCGCAGTGGTGGGGTGATACCACAAACGAAATGTATATGACCTTCTACTCGCTTGACAGTCGTTCGTGGGACCTCTATGAGAAGGGTCTTTATACAAAGCTCGGCTTTATTCAGGATGATATTCTTTATACGGTAGTGCCCAACACAAACTACTACGCAGAGCTTCCCATGCAGGAGCTTGCAGGCGTTGTCGGTGTGTGGGAATACTATATGAATTCGGGCAGAAAGTATATCATTGAGGACTTTTACGAGGCAGGCAAAAACTACCTCTATCTCTGGGATATGCAGCAAAACGGACTTATTGAGCACAGAGGCGGAAGCTCCAGCTGGCTCAAATGGTGCGACTGGGGCTCAAATAATGACCTCACCGCAATAGAAAACGCATGGTACTACATGGCGCTTGGGGCGGTCATCAACATGGCGGAGCTTGTCGGCAAGACTGAAGATATCCCCGAACTTAAGTTAAGACAGAGCAAAATTGCCGAGGCATTTCCGTCTCTCTGGACAGACGCAGGCTTTAAGTCATCAGACGTATCTGCGGCGGATGACCGCGCAAACGCGCTTGCCGTTCTTGCGGGACTTACAACGGATGAACAGAACGCAGTTATTCTTGAAAAGGTATTTTTAAACGAGGCTTGCTATTTTGCATCGCCCTATATGGAATATTACGTTCTTGAAGCGCTCACAAAGATAGGTACGGCAGAGGACGTACAGACAAGAATCAAAACGCGCTACAGGGAAATGATAGAGAGCGATATCTCGACGCTTTACGAGTACTGGTCCTTCCCTGAGGGAAGCGGCTCTAAAAACCACGCGTGGACGGGCGGCCCGCTTGTTACCATGTCAAAGCATATGGCGGGCATCTCTCCGCTTGAAAAGGGCTATGAAAAATATCAGATAAAGCCGTCTTTCGGCTCACTAAATTATATCGAGGCAACCGTTCCTTCCGCTGTCGGCAATATCGGCACCAAAATGTCAAGGGACGAAAACGGATGTGTGATCATGAACGTTGATGCGCCTGAGGGCGCGGATGCCGTTGTTGCAGTACCGCGTATAAAAGGAAAGTCAACCTACGTTTACGTAAACGATATGCTTGTATTTAACGGTACGGCTGTGGATAACACGGTAAGCGGTGTTGTTTACTCCAAAAACGACAGCGATTATATCTATTTTGACGTAACGCACGGCTCATACTCGTTTGTAACGTCGCTGGGCGGCGAGGCAAAGGACGAATATCAGCTTAACATCACAAACACGGCGGGCGGTAATCTCAGCGCGACCGTCGGCGGTGAATCGGTGGATCTACCTCTTGACACGACCGTTGCAAGCGGGACTGAGGTAACGGTTACCGCAACCGCCGATGCGGGCTACCGTTTTGCAGGCTTTACGAGTACTGTCGGCTCAGATGATACAACTCTTACCTTTACCGTAACTGCCGATACGAAGCTTTGCGCGCTCTTTGAAAAAGAGGATACCGACACGGCGAAAAAAGTGACCGTATCAATCCCCGATGACTCGGACGTTTTCGTAACACTCGGCGGAACAAGGGTATATGACGGTGAAAGCATTTATGCAAACGAGGGCGAAACGCTTACGCTTTCAGCCTGCGACGGAAAACGCTTCCGTTTTGTAAACTGGCAGGGTGACGTTTATTCAAAAAATAACAGCATCACCTTTACGGCAGAGCGCGACATGAATATCGAAGTAAAATCGGCGCACGCTTACGTAACTCTCGGCGAGGCTTCAAACGCGGCGCTCGGCGGTACGGTAACGTCAAGCAACGGTCAGACGATAGGCACCTGGCTTCCCGCAGGTCTTACAGACGGCAACTATGACGTCGGCTTTACCTCGACACAGCAGAGCGAGACAACGGCGCAGTGGATAGTTGTAGACATGGGCGCTGAGAAGACCTTCAACGCGGTAACGCTTTATCCCAGAACCGATGAAGTCTGCAATTTCCCCAGAGATTTCAAGGTGTCTGTAAGTAAGGACGGCACGGCTTATACCGATTTTGCAACGGTAACGAATGCAACAAACGTTACAGACCCATACGTTTTAGGCGGTGAGCTTGTATCGGCGCGCTATATACGGCTTGATATAACAAGGCTCGGCAACAAGAGTGCGACAGAGGGCAGACCCCGACTTCAGATAATGGAGCTTGAGGCATCTATCATCAGCGTTTCCGAGAAAAACGACGTAAACGTCTCACTTGATCCCACCTCGTCGGGAAGCGGAAAGGTATATATAAATAACGTAGAATATACGCTCCCTGCAACTGTCAACGTATCGCGCGACGAGCTTACAAAAATTGAGGTCGCGGCTGACAAAAACTGTTCCTTTGCAGGAATGGCGGGTGATATAGCAAGCAACTCTTCCGTTACCTATCTCTATGTACAGAACGACCTTGAGCTGATGCTCACTTTCGGCTCACACGCGCCGGAAAATGCAACTGCAGAAAATCCTGTAAACATTGCGCGCGGTAAAAGCGCGACGGCATCGGGCACCTATTATACAAACACTCAATGGCGCCTTGCAAACTTAACCGACGGTGTGCACGGCACAGACGCGGGCTTTTCTTCAAAGACGTCACCTGCGACCCCTTATGACATAATCATTGACCTTGGCAGTAAGCAGGATTTTGACAGCGTTGTAATGTACGCAAGAAATACCGCGCTTTCATCGGGAGGCTACTGCTCATACTTCCCCACGGCGTTCACAATAAGTGTCAGCGCTGACGGAAGCAGTTATGAAACGGTGCGCACCGTTTCGGGCGAGACCAATATCTTACCTGAAAACTACCGCCGTGTTTACGGACTTTCAAAGACTGTAAATGCGCAATATATCAAAATTTCCGTAACAGGTCTCGGTCTTAAGGAGAACGGCAGCGGTAACTCACATATTCAGCTTCAGGAGATTGAAGATTATAACACAGGCAATCTGCTTGCGGGCGCGAGCGCTACCGATAGCGCAGGCAACTTCCAGTCGGCAGGCAGTACATGGTATACAGGCAATATTACCGACGGCCTTGTTCATCCTGTAGGCACTGTCAGCGGTTGGTCGACAAAAGACCTTGCAAACAGCGTTGATATTTCATCAAATCCCCACTATCTTACACTTGATATGGGCAGTATAAAAACTATTGACCGCGTTGTGTTCTATGGCAGAACAGACGACCACGCAACCTCTGCAAACTCAGGCATCTGCCCCTGCTACCCCGAAAACTTTGAGATTCAGATTTCGGCAGACGGCACTAATTACACGACCGTGAAAACCGTTGTCGGCGAAACGGGTGTAAAACACAGTGAAAACAGACGTGTTTATGAGCTTGGTAGTGCTGTAAACGCAAGATATATACGAATTAAAACAACAAAACTCGGTGCATCTACTGCAAATGAGGCGACAAAGAACATCTATCGTAGTCAGCTTCACGAAATCGAAGCATACTGTATCAGGCGTGACTATACCGCGCCCACACTTGCCGTATCGGCAGATACCGACAACAGAAAAGTCGGTGACGTCATTGACCTCAGCGTTGAAACTACCGCGGATGACGTTATCGTGACAGTCGAGGATGAAAAGGGCAACCCCTCAGCTGTTGCGGATATCGTAAACGGCAGAATCGTTGTAAAGCAAGAGGGCACGGCATACGTTACAGCACGCGAGGACAGCTGTGACGTCGAAAGGTCAGTGCTTGAGCTTACGGTAGGTCACAATATCGTAACTGTAGAGGCAAAAGCACCTACATATACGTCTGTAGGTTGGAACGAGTACGAGTATTGCACAAGCTGTGACCATACAACTTACCAAGAGATTGAAATGCTTGAAGTACCCTCAGTTTCGGGTGACGGCACGTTGGCAACGCTTGCAGGTGACGGCACAAGACGCGTATACTGGGGATATATAGGTACGGAGAATACCGAATACAAGTGGTTTAACGACTTTAAGGCGCAGTGCGGTGACACCTTCACTTCTGAATTTAATCCGAAGACTTGCGATAAGTATCTGCTTGAAAAGGCAGGCTACTACCGTTTTGTTGTAAACTATACCGACGATAACGGAAAGTCTGTTGACAGAGTATTTACTTTTGAATCACAAGGACAGGACGTTTCGGTTCCCACAGTTACTGTTGACGGTAACTATGCGGTAATCGCTACCGACGGCGCGGACGTAAATAAACTGTACTACGGCTATATCGGTGAAACCGAAACTGCGTACGCAGGCTTTGACCGAAGCGTGCTTACCGAGGCAGACTTTAGCGTAAAAGACGGTGACAATTACCTTCTTACAAAAGCGGGATATTACCGCTTTGTAGTAAACTATAAGCAGGGCGACAGACTTGTCGATAAGGTCTATACCGTAAAGGTTGAAAAGGACGGCGGTGTACCCGACGTTACCTATGCTGACGGTAAGATAAAACTTTCAACAAACGGTGTAAAGGTTAATAAATTATACCTTGCGTACAACGGCGAAGAGGCGGTTGAGGTTACATCGTGGACCGATTACTGTGAAAAAGCAATTGCACGCGCATGCTATCTGACACCCGCAGACGAGAGTGAATATACACTTGCAAACAGCGGATGCTACACAGTTCTTGTAAACTACTTTGACGGCAACAAAAACGTCGATAAGTATTTCACAATCAATAATTAAATCAAAAACCGAGGTGAATTTCACCTCGGTTTTATTTATGCATTTTTTTGAATTGGCGCGGTGTGATGCCA
>JAZPZR010000033.1:0-2720 GCA_045544795.1 Eubacteriales bacterium | reverse complement strand
CCACTTGTCAGGGGAGCTGTCGCGAAGCGACTGAGGGGTAGTCAGCATCAAGCAAAACTCTACAAAACTGACTACCTTTCCACCGTCTTCGACGGTCCCCCTCTCCTGACAAGGAGAGGCATTGGTTAGTTCGAATTCCCCGACAAACCACAATTTACACGTAATAATAAAAAGCGGAAGAAGTTTTTACTTCTTCCGCTTTATTTTAACGGTTTAACCGAATACTATCTCGTTTCTGATAGTTGTGATCTGGCTTACGATCGTTGCGATCTCCGCACGTGTGATATTGTTGTTCGGATTGAGCTTACCGTCAGAGCCTGAAACGATACCTGCCTTGACACAAGCCTTTGTATAAGGAAGCGCCCATTTTGCAACGCTTGATGCATCGCTGAACTTAGCAAGGCTGTAATCTGCAGCTGCATCTACGTCAAGCTTAAGAATTGAAGCAACCGCTACAAAGAACTCCTGACGTGTGATGTTAGCCTTAGGATTGAACTTACCGTCAGAGCCAACCATAAACTTAAGTGCGTATGCGCCCTTTACAAAGTCATATGCCCACTCTGCGATATCGTTAGCATCAGTAAATGCCTCACCAAGATTTACACCTCTGAATGAAAGCGCCTCAATACCGAGCATCTTACAGAGAATGATAGCCATTTCCTGACGTGTAGCAAAGCTGTTGGGAGCGAAGTTGCCGCCGCCGACACCGTTTACAATACCGAGTGATGCGATATCATTGATATATTTTTCTGCCCAATGACCCTTTGTATCCTTAAAGGAAGCATCAATGTTTGCATGCTTGTATATCTTCATGGTATAGCTGTTTGTAGCGCCTGTTTCTGACGTAACGTCGATCCAGAAGAGTGCTACGTTACTGCCGATACCGAGCTGATATGTGGGAACCTCAACCTCTCTGTTATTAACAGTAGCCATTGTGATGGAAGGTGTGAGCTCGTAGGTCTTATGCTGTGTGGGATATACCTTGATATCCGCAAATGCGTTTGTCTCAAAGTGTGCGTTTACGAGTGCAAGTGTTGAAGATGCCTCAACAACGATATGGTTGTTCTCTATCCAGAGACCTTCGCCGAGAACGTAACCTGTGATACCTCTGATAACGTTGTCGTCTGATTTAACGTCGTTGTAGATATAAAGCTTATATATCTGCTCGTAACCGAACTTACTTGTTACCTTAATATAATAGTTAGTAATACCGTCGCCTGCCTTGAGTGACTTTACATCGCCCTGCTTTGATACAAGGTTTGCCTCTGTACAAGCTTCATCTGTGTAGATCGCGTAGGTTGCGTTTGTAGATACCTCAAAGTCAAATGCAACCTCATCTATCATTGCGAAGGGACGGTAAACAACGTTAAGTCTGCTTGTGTTATTGAAAACAACAAGATTTTCAACGGGAGTTACAGATCTCAGTATCTGTGCGTCATACTTGTCAGTACCTGTTCTTACAAAGTTAAATGTAAATGTGTGATTAAGAGGCTCAGCTGCATTGCCGCCTGCGGTAATGCGCACCTTTACTTCGTTCTTTGTTTCAGCTGTGCCTTTGTCAGGCTTGATGTAGTAGGTGCTGTCGGGATACTCTGCAGAGAAGGTTGTGCCGCCGTCTGTTGAATACTCAACCTTAGCACCCGGAGATGCTACAACGTAGAAGGGGAAGAAAATTTCTTTTTCGGGAACGTAAACGTCATATGTTGTGACGCCTGTTCTTACGTAGTATGCCTCGTTTGACGATGCAACAGGAGCATCCTTCATTTCAATTGCAGTATCTGTATCCTTATCAAACAGATAACGGAAGTTTGCATCGAATACTGCTGTATCCTGATTGAGAACAAGGCTGTATTTTGAAGTCTGACCTGTAGTATCGTCTTTTACAAGAAGATAAAGCAGAGTTCTCTCGCCCTGGAGCATGATAACGTTATCCTTTACAGGACGTGAAAGAAGGAAGTCGTAATATACCTGATAGCTTGAGTTATCTGCTACAAGAGACGTTTTGTCAAGTGTAAACTCAATAATATCAGCCTTGACCTTACCGTAAACGTTGTATTTCTTGGTGTCTACACCGTAGGTGATGCCTTCACCCTGTCCTTTATCAAAGAACTTCTCCATTGTACGGTCCTGCCAGGTAAGGCTTCCTGCCTCAGCAACTGTCGTCATTGCCTCGTCAAGATAGTAGGGCATGGTAACGATAGAACCGCCAAAGCCTGTATCAAACTCGAAAATGCCTGTTTTGTCATTGGCATTTGTATAGAAGTTTGACGCGTCCATGATACCCATAAATCCGCCGCTTACAGCAACGTTATCACTATTGGAAGGAGATTTGAATAAAAACTTGTTTCCAACTGCAGAAACAGTATATCTGATATCAGCGCCAAGAACACTGCTTGCACCGTCAAACTTGATTGCAGGTGTCGTGCCGTTCATTCCGGCAAAAACGTTATCTGTAATATACGTCTTACTCTTGGGGTCAAGACAGGTAACGTTTGCATTGTTCTTAACGCACTCAGGATGCATTTTCTCAAAAACTATATAGTCACCGGTACAGCCGTAAAACATGTTGTTCTGAACACGGTTGAAGTTAAGGTTTGAACCGTAGTTAGCGTTCTGATAATCAAGTCTTACAACGTTTTTACAGTTTTTAACAACATTGTTTGAGAAGGAAACGAGCGCCTCAGTACCGTAGGTACCTGTAGCATTGAAGTACATCAATG
>JAZPZR010000032.1:0-2439 GCA_045544795.1 Eubacteriales bacterium | reverse complement strand
CTTTACTGCAGACGATACCGCTGTTTTCCCGGGCGCTGATGCTGTAGTAGTTGACGATACATTTACTTCATACTTTAACGGAGTGTTATACAAGTTCACAGTTGATAATGTAAACGTATTCCCATATAAAGAAGCAAATGATTATACTTATTCAGGCGATATAGGTATGGATCTTCGTGCTGCAAAGGCTGTTGCGGAAAATGGCAACATTCTTCTTGTCGGTAATGACTATTCTACCGGTATTGCAGTAACATATCCGACGAATATTTACGGTTCGAATGCAGGCATTGACCCTGTTGACAAGACAAATGCAACACTCGAAAACGAGTATAAGGCAGACCTTAACGCTGACTGGGATGAAAACGGTACAAAGATAGGCAGAGTTATTATCCGCGATGATATTGACGGTACGGTTTCTTTTAACGGTGTAACTCTTACCGCTTCTATCTATGATAACAAGCGTGCAGGCAAGGATTACGCAACGTTTGATTTCGTACTCGAAAACATTGTTGTTGACGGCGCGGGGTTTGAAAGCGGTTGGATCTACAGTGGTGCAAACCCAAGAACAAATAATTCAACTGACCATGAGTTTGGCAAGATGGCAAACGACTCTGTTACGTTAAGAAACTTCTACATCAAGAAGGCTCAGACAAACCAGATTCTCCACGAGAACTCTGCTCACACAGTGCTTCTTGACAATGTTTACTGTGACCATAAGGCTGCAACCAGAAACAGAGATGTAATCGCGTTTTTCAAGGGCAGTACGGCTAACTACAATTTTGACGTAACCATTACAAACTCTATCTTTACAAACGGTGCAAATTATGACGGTCTTTGCGTGACTTATGACGGTAACCGCGACGTAGAAGCTAAGTTTACAGCAGACGACGGTTATAACTACAACTTAACCATTATAAATAATATTTTCTATAAAGTCGGAAAAAGATCGGCTAACGCCATCGCTGCCGGCACACTTAATACACTAACGATTGAAAACAATATCTATTATGCTCACAGCGGCACTTCTAAATTCTTGGTTTATAATAATAAAAACTCGGGCACGGGCGATGACATCGCACTTTGCGGTAACGTTTCAATCACAGGCAACAAGGCTTACGGCTTTGCGTCCCTTATTGATGATCTCGGTATGGGCGAGTACAACCCCACCTACGATGCAGGCTTCTACACAAGCGACATCAACGGCAAGACAGGTGAGTGGGAAGCATCAATGGGCGTTGACGCTGAGTGGTATATCGATGAAAACCTCGAAATTCTCGGTAATGACTACTACATTGACGAGATCGCAGGCGACAACGTTATTGATAACCTCGTTATAGATAACGAACACGCTGAAATCACATTTGATCTTACAGAGGGCACAGTAACTGCAGAAGACGTTATTGCAAGACATCCTGATGCTACATATGCATGGACAAATGCAACAGGTGATGCAATTGATGCTATTTATGCAGAGAATGCAAACCCGATGGAGACATTCTATCTCACAGTAACAGCAGGTGATTACTCACGTACATACGCTGTTACAATCAAGTTCAGAGAGCCCACACTCTTTACAGAAGCAACAGAGCTCTTTGATCAGGGTTACTTCGGAAGCGAAGCGGTTCTCGTTACAGCACAGGCTGCAGATTTCGCTACAGGCGAGTTGATTTATGATACATGGCAGGGCGTATATTACGGATTTGTTGTTGGCGTAAACGCATTTGCTACATACGAAGAAACAACAGCACTTGAAGTTCTCGTAAGAGATTGGGGCGCAACAAAAGACTTTGCTCCTACACGCTCAGTAAAACTCTACTCAGAGAACTACAATATTAACCCCAACGTTCCCGACGGTCTTGGTGTAAACTCACCTTCACACGGTGAAGATTGGGACTACAACACAGCATATGACAAATACAAGGCATCTGTTAAGCACATTATTATCAAAGCTGGTATGACAGGTGAAGTTGCACTTTACGGCTTCAATGTTAAGGGTTATGTTCAGGATACGGCGAGAAATGTCGGTGAATCACTTGACCTCCACCTTGAGAACGTTCTGTTTACAGGTGAGTCTATCCACCACGGTGAATCAACCAGTGCTACAACATACCTCTTCTTTACAACAAACGCACCGAATCTTATAAATAACTGCGATCAGACAGATTCACTTACCGTAAAGAACATGCGCATTGCTTTGGTAGATGCTGATGCACAGGCTCGTTTTATCGGTGAGCCGATGTACGCAACAGTTGAGTTTGACGGTCTTTATGTTGACGCTTCAAAATCCAATTTCACAAATTACACATCATTTATTAAGCAGTCAGCTAAAAACTCAAGCTTTACAATCAAAAACTCATGTCTCCTTAACATGTCAAGCTCAACAGGCTGGCACTTTGAGGGCTACAGATATATTAAGGAAGACGGAAAACTTTCAGGCAC
>JAZPZR010000031.1:0-2948 GCA_045544795.1 Eubacteriales bacterium | reverse complement strand
AATCCTACCTTCTTGCAGTGTATGACGTTACCCTTGATAAAGACGGCTGTCTTGGCAGCTACAAGCGTATATCAAAGGAAGATACGGCAGTCGGCACTAAGTGGTACGCTTATTGCGTGAACGAAAAGGAAAGTCCCTGGTTTAACTATAATACATACGTTGACGCTATGGATAAAGAGGCAATTGCCGAGTTTATCAAGGTTACACATGAGCGTTATAAAGAGGTTATCGGCGACCGCTTCGGTAAAGTTGTTCCCGCGATATTTACTGATGAGCCTAACGCTAACCATGAAAAAACGATGTTTCCGCCTACACCCGAGTACCTTGGCAGAATCGTGCTTACCTGGACCCGCTTTTTTGAAGAGACGTTCAAACAGCGCTACGGCGTAGACGTGCTCGACATTATTCCCGAGGTTGTATGGAATAAAAAAGACGGCAGTGACAGTATTGTAAAATACCGCTTTTTCGACTTTGTTGCAGAAGAATTTGCAACAAACTTCACAGGTCAGATAGGTGACTGGTGTAAGGAAAATGACATAGCATTCACCGGTCATTTTCTGCGCGAGCCTCTTCTTGGAGAACAGGCGATAACCTGCGGTGAAATGATGCGTAATTACGGCAAAATGGGAATACCGGGTATTGATATGCTCTGTAACCACCATGAGTTTACAACTGCAAAGCAGACGCAGTCCTGCGTTCATCAGTACGGTAAAGAGGGTATGCTTTCCGAGCTTTACGGCGTTACCAACTGGGATCACGACTTCCGCGGTCATAAAATGCAGGGTGACTGGCAGGCGGCGCTCGGCGTTACAGTACGCGTACCCCATCTTGCATGGGTGTCAATGAAGGGTGAGGCAAAGCGTGACTATCCCGCCGCTATCGGCTATCAGTCTCCGTGGTATAAGGAGTACTCCTATATCGAAAATCACTTTTCACGCCTTAATACTGCACTTACCCGCGGTACTCCTATTGTAAAGGTAGGCGTTATTCATCCCGTTGAGAGCTATTGGATATCAACCGGTCCCATATCACAGACAACCGCGCAGATAACTGCTCTTGAAAATAACTTCCAAAACGTTACAAGATGGCTTATCGGTAACCATCTCGATTTTGACTTTGTATGTGAATCAACTGTACCCGAGCTTTCGGATAAGACCTCGCCCCGCAGTCTCGGTAAAATGACTTATGATGCAATTGTTGTACCCGGTTGTCTTACACTTCGTAAAACAACTGTTGATTATCTTGATAATTTCCGTAAAAACGGCGGTAAGGTAATATTTATGGGCGGATGCCCCACACACGTTGACGGCGTGCGCGGTGACGGGTGTAAAGCACTCTTTGAAGACAGTGAAAAGGTAAGCTTTGACAGTGCTTCGCTTCAGGGTGCGCTTGAGGATGTAAGAAACGTCCGTATCATCAATTCACTCGGTAATAACGAAACGAGAGTTATTTATAACTACCGTCAGGATAATGACTGCCGTTGGCTGTTTGTTGCCTGCTGCGATGAATTCGGCGGCAGTACACACATGAAGCCTCAGCGCGACGTTACGAAATTTGATAATCTTACAATCACCGTCAAGGGCGAGTTTGTTCCCACACTTTACGATACGCTTTCGGGTGAGATCAAGCCTATGAAATATAAGTACGTAAACGGCAATACGCAGATCACCTATCCCTTTGTAGTGTGTGACAGTATTCTTATCAGACTTTCAGATAAAGCAGAGCTTGTAAGTGATAATGCAGATGACCTCACTCTTGTAAAAGAATACTCTGTAAAGGGTCTGGTTGATTATAAGCTCAGCGAGCCGAACGTTTTGCTTCTTGATCAGGCTGAATACTGCTATGACGGCGGTGAGTGGCAGCCGTCAGAAGAGATTCTCCATATATCCAAAAACTTCCGTAAGAGCCTTAACTATAAATCGGATCAGACACAGCCTTATGCTGTGGAGATAGCGCCCTGTGAACATACCGTTGCACTCCGTTTTGTAATTAACAGTGAAATTGAGGTAAAGGATGCGAGCCTTGCCCTTGAGGATGCAGACGTGGCAGAGATCACCTTTAACGGCAAGCGGGTGGAAAATAAACTTCTCGGCTACTTTACCGATAAGTCGATAAATACCGTGGCGCTTCCCGAAATCAAGGCGGGTGAAAATACGCTTGAGATCGTATACCCTTACGGTGAGCGTACCAATATCGAGTGGTGCTATATCCTTGGTGATTTCGGTGTGCGTGTTATGGGTGATACGTCCGTTATTACCGCACGTCAGCAAAAGCTCGGCTTTGGCGATATCGTTTCGCAGACGCTTCCTTTCTATGGCGCAAACGTTGATTATAGCTTTGACGTAGAGCTTGATGAGGACGGCAGCCTTGAAATAGAGTCGTCATACTACCGCGGCGCACTTATTGCGGTTTCTGTTGACGGTGAGCGTAAGGGCAGAATCGTATTCCCGCCTTATAGCCTTAAGATAGACGGCGTTAAAAAAGGCAAGCATACGGTAACGCTGACACTCTTTGGTAATCGCCATAACTGCTTCGGCGCACTTCACCATATAAACGAGGGTGATAAGTGGTTCGGACCTGCTGCATGGCGCACAGCGGGCAATAACTGGAACTACGGTTATAAGCTTGTAAAAACAGGTATTCTCAATAACCCGATAGTCAGAATTTATAAATAAAATATAAACGGCAGAGGATTTACCTCTGCCGTTTGAGACTGTCAAAAAAGGCACAGACCGTGAAGAAAAGGAACACTCTGATTTGTCTCCACTTGTCAGGGGAGGTGGACAGACAGGGGACCCCGAAAATGCGGAGCGTTTTTGGGGAAAAGGAGAGGTAAGTGCCATAGTGGAGTGCCGAAAAAAGGAGGCACGGAACAATAGGCGCTTTACCTCGACGTGACGGAGGGGTAGTAGGGGAGGATATTATCCTCCCGCAACAGCAAATAAAAG
>JAZPZR010000030.1:0-7207 GCA_045544795.1 Eubacteriales bacterium | reverse complement strand
CACATAAGCGTCGTTATCTCTTCCACCAGCTCGCGAAACTGCTTTGAGGGCGTTGTCTTATCACGAAGGATAGTTATCTTATGCTGAATAAGCGGATGATCGAAAATTGTTACAGTAGCCATTTTGTTCTCCTTTTGCCTGTTAATTTTATTATATGATAACAGAATTTTATTAATATTACAAGGATTATTTGACAATAGTGCACAATAAATATATAATGATATATAGTATACAGAAAAGGGGGAATATTCCCATGAAACTACAGGATAAAAAAGGCTTTATATGCGACATGGACGGCGTTATATACCACGGCAACCAGCTTTTGCCGGGCGTTAACGAGTTTATTTCATGGCTTAAAGAAAACGGTAAGAAGTTTTTGTTTTTGACAAACAACTCGGGTCGGTCACCCAAGGAGCTTGCTCAAAAGCTTTCGCGTATGGGGCTTGATATAGACGAATCGCACTTTTACACGTCTGGTATCTCTACCGCGGCGTATCTTGCAAAGCAAAAGCCGGGCTGTACAGCCTACGTTATAGGTGAAGCGGGACTTATAAACGCGCTTTACAATGCGGGAATTACCATGAATGACGTAAACCCCGACTACGTCGTAATAGGCGAAACGGCAAACTACAATTTTGCAAACATGTGTAAGGCTGTACGTCTTTGCCAGGCAGGCGCAAAGCTTATCGGTACCAATCCCGATGCAACGGGTCCTGCCGAGGGCGGTGTTATAGAGCCCGCTTGCCGCGCGCTTGTTTCTCCGATCGAAATTGCAACGGGTAAGCAGGCATACTTTCTCGGCAAGCCCAACCCGCTTATGATGAGAAGCGCGCTTTCGATACTTGACTGTAACGAGGACGAGATAGCCATCATCGGTGACAGAATGGATACCGATATTATCGCGGGTATCGAATCTGAGATAGACACGGTTCTTGTACTGACAGGCGTTACTGCAAAAGAGGATATTGACAAGTTTCCCTACCGCCCGAAGTACGTGCTCGGCGGTGTGAAGGAAGTGACTGAAAACTAATGCGTCAGTCTGAAATAAACGTATATCTCAAAGCGCTCGATGCAGGAGCAGATCTTTCAGGACGTGAGGCGCTTGCAATTCTTCTTGACGGCTCAGCCGTAGAGTATTCGGGTTATGACATGGCAGACGTACTGCTTGAAAAATATCCGTCGCTTTCGGACATGATGGACACTCCTTACCGCGAACTTGCAAAGCTGAAGGAAATAGGAATAGAGGGCGCGCGCATGTTAAAGGCGGTCAGGGCGCTGAGTAATAATCTTATAAAGGAAAACTCGTCTGACGAGCTGCCGCGTATGTTCAACCGTGAGGAAATGGCGGATTTTCTGCGTCCCAAATTCATGGGCGCAAAAAATGAGATGTGCTACGCCTGTTTTCTGAATGCCCGCTACCGCCTCATTCACTGCGAGCGCGTGGCGATGGGTGATGAACGGCTTACACCTCTTAATATAAAATACATCATTAAGCTTTTGGGTAAATACGACGCAACGCATCTTGTCGTTGCGCACAACCATCTTATCAACTGCTATCCGTCAAAGGCGGATATTGATTCTACCATAAAGCTTGACATGTTACTGCGTGAACTTGAATATAATCTTGCAGACCATATAATCTTTTTTGAAAACGATTATATTTCTATGCGCGATGAGGGCTACATAAAAGAAATGTCTCTTGACGCACTTATAAACAGACCTATAACGGGAGGCTATTTTTAAATGAACCTGATGGAAATACTTAAATACTTACACTCATTCAACGTAGTCAGCGCACTTTTGCGGCTTGTTGTCGCGGTGCTTTGCGGCGGACTTATCGGCTTTGAAAGAGAGCGTCACGGAAGAACCGCGGGTCTTCGTACACACATTCTTGTCTGCCTCGGCGCCGCTATCACCACGCTTCTCGGCTGCTTTAACGTTGAGGTCATCGGTATCGAGTGGGCAGATCCCATGCGTATCGGCGCGCAGGTAATTTCGGGCATCTCGTTTCTCGGTATGGGTACTATTATTTCAAAGGGCAGATTTCAGGTTACGGGACTTACCACCGCGGCGGGTCTCTGGGTAACTGCCATAATAGGCCTTGCGATAGGCGCGGGCTTTTATGTCGGCGGTGTTGCAGGCTCGGTTCTTACTATAGTAACCATGACCCTGCTTACCAACTTTGACTCACACATTATAAAAAAGAGCCGTAAATTCAGAATTTACATTGAGGTAAACGATATAAACGAAATAATGTCCATTGTTGACTCGCTTGAAAAAACCTACAGGGCGCACGATTCGCAGGTGACGGTTCCGCGTTCGGGTATTTCGGGCAACGCGGGTATTGAGGTTACCGTAAGAATTCCCGCAAAGCTTACACAAAAGGACGTTCTTATAAAGTTATCCGAAAACGACCATATCGTTTTCGCGATGCCGTCAATATAAGGAGATAAAAATGCAACTGACACAACAACAGATCAAAGCGCTTGCAACAGGCTACGTCGAGACGGAAGAGCGCGGCGGGCTTGTCTATTTTGCAAAGTGCACCAAAAAACAGCGTGATTTCTGGTATTCTCAGTCTGATGCGTTAGGACAGCGGGCAGAGACAACAACGGGCATTCTGCTCGATTTTACGACCGACTCAAAAAACATAGCGCTTAAGGTTACAAAGGACGCTAAATTCGAGCTCAAAATAAACGGCAACATAATTCAGCAGACAACGGATGGCTTGCTTTCCTGCACGCTTTCGGGAAAGGACCGCGTAACCGTAGTTTTCCCCCGCCACTCTGTCGGATTTATTGAATCGCTTGAGCTTGATAACGGCGCAACCGCCGCGCCGATCGAATATAATAAAAAAATACTGTTTATCGGTGACTCGATAACGCAGGGCTGGAATTCAAAATACGACAGTCTGTGCTACGCTCAGCGCGTGGTTGACTTTTTTGATGCAAAAGCGGTATGTAACGGTATCGGCGGCAGTTATTTTGCAAAAGGCTCGTTTGATAAAATTGATTTTGAGCCTGATACGGTCATCGTGGCTTACGGCTGTAATGACTTTAAGCATTATAAGACCATGGACGAGCGCACAAAAAACGCAGATGAATTTTTAAAAGAGGTTGCATCCGCCTACGCGGACAAACAGTTGGTATACGTACTGCCTATACCTCGGCTTGACGTCGAAGGCGACGCAAAAGCGGAATTTGAGTGCATGCGCGAAAAATTCATGAGTATTGCCAAAGGATACGGCTTTAAAATACTCGACGGCTACAAGATAATTCCTGCAAACGACGATTTTTATGCAGACAGCCTGCACCCCAACGACCTTGGTTTCAGTACTTATGCGGACAACGTAATAAAAATAATAGGAGAATGAAATGAAAAAAACAAGAATACTCTGCACACTTTTAATAATCGTTTTACTTATATCATCCTGCGCGGGCAGTAAAAAGCCTGCAAAACAGCCAAACCCTGAGGACGAAGTATACACCGACGTGGAGCAGGAAGAGCAGGAAGAGATACCGATAATCGAAACAGGCTTTATAAACCCGCTTACAGGCGAGCGCACGCTTGAAAAAGAAGAACAGGTAAAGCTCCGCCCCGTTGCAGTATCTGTAAACAACCTTATTTCTGCGCAGAGGGTGCAGACGGGTCTTGAAGAGGCGGATATCGTTTACGAGTCATACGTTGAGGGCGGTATCACACGTCTTCTTGCAGTATACAAGGACATTTCAAAAATTGCCGAGATAGGTACGGTACGCTCCGCGCGCTACGACTACGTAGACCTTGCGTGCGGTGACGATGCGCTTTTTGTTCATGCAGGCGTTGATTACGATTTTTGTCAGCCGCATATCAAAAAGCTTGGTCTCGACTCCAAAAACATGCTTGAAAATTCATACTACAAATACGCATACCGTATAAAGAACGGTCTTGCGCTTGAGCATACGCTTTACACAACGGGCGAAAACATTGCAAAAATGATTGCCGACCACGGCATCCGTTCAACTGTTAACGAAACGCATGCGGGCAACTGGCAGAATTTCAAGGAGACCGCATCTCCCCTGCCCGGCGGCGCCGCAACAAAGATTACCGCGGCATTTTCAGGCTCATACATTTCCTCTTTCCAGTACGATGCGGCAACCGATAAATATATCAAGCAAAACCATAACGACAAAAACAGCGGTAATCCGCTTTCTGTTAAAAACGTAGTCGTTCTGTTTACAGACACAGGCTATTTTGACAGTCAGGGCTACCGTGTAAACATTTCTCTTGAAGGCGGCACGGGCTACTATTTTTCAAACGGCACCTATCAGCCGATCAACTGGAAAAAGGGCGGCACATATGACAGAGTTGTCCTCACCGACGAGGCGGGCGCACCGCTTGCATATAACCCCGGCAGCTCATGGGTATGCATTGTAAACAACAATATGAGAAGCAAATTTGTAATGGAATAACCCACATATAAAAAATACGGAAGAGTAAAATTCACTCTTCCGTATTTTTATTCTCCATATAGTCAAGTACTGCAAGCGCCGTGTTTTTTATATGTATTTTAACGTCTTCCGTTTCAAGCTCCTGCCGTGTAAACCATCTGAGTTCACGGCTTTCATCGTCGGCGGGCGAAAGCCTCTCCGTCTGCGATTTTGCAATATAGATAAAGTCTAAAAACCTTTCTTCAATATCGCCCTCATGATAAATACAAAAGGGCTGCGCAACCTTGTCCACAAGCCCAACGTCACGCGGGTGCGAGGGGATATTTACAAGCGTCACGTCAATTCCCGCCTCTTCCTTTACCTCACGCAGAGCACATTCATGCGGAAGCTCGTCGGGCTCAAGGTGTCCGCCGACTGCAAACCACGTTTTATATTTTTTATGCATATGTAACAGCACCCGTCCGCCGTTTACAACGTAAACGGTTGCGGTAAGTGATTTATTGTAGTTCATATTACTGCTTGTCCTCACCGTCTGTGTCTGCATTTGCGACCTTTATCGCAAAAATAAGGCAAAGGATAAGATACAGCGCAAAAAAGCCGATGCCTATCCAGGTTGCAAGTATATCGGTAAAAAGACCTGCAATAACAAGTACCGCCGAGATTATCGGCATCAGCGCAAAGCGTGTAAGCGCCAGCAAAAATGCGTTTATAAAAAGTCCGTTATTTTTCATGTTTTTCTCCTATACATACGGTGAATCAAAGGTTATGACCGCGCGCACGTCGGGTAAAAGCTGTGAGAGTTTTGTGTCAAACTCCTGCCTTACCTCGCGCTCCTTAAGGTCGGGTGGAAGCACCGCATCAAAAATTATATTGGTGTGGGTGGGACCCGTCACCACGCGGAAATCGTGAACTGTAATGCGCATATCGATCTTTCTGAGTACCCGCAACGTCTGCTCTTTCAGCTCGTTGACGTAGGGGTCGTCGGTAATTATCGGGTCGATGTGTATTACCGTTTCAATACCCAGTTCCTCTTTAAAATCACGCTCGATATTGTCGATAAGGTCGTGGCTTGTAAGCATGTTTACGTTTGCGGGCACCTCGGCATGAAGCGAAACAAACACGCGTCCCGGTCCGTAGTCGTGCACAACAAGGTCGTGTATTCCGATAACACCCTCGTACCCAAGCACCTTTTTATATATCGTATCGACAAACTCCTTTTCGGGCGGACGTCCAAGAAGCGGGTCAAGCGTTTCCCTGATAAGTCCGATGCCCGAAATGAGAATAAATACCGATACCGCCACACCCGCAACTCCGTCGATATTTATACCCCATATCTTAAACACTATAAGTGACAGGAGTACCGAAAGCGTGGTGATAACGTCGTTTCTGCTGTCAACAGATGCCGCAAGAAAGGTAGCCGAGCCTGTAAGTCCGTTCATTTTTTTAAAAAAGAGGGACAGCCACAGCTTTGCGCCGACAGCAAGTATAAGCACTGTAACGGACAGCCATGAAAACTGCATTGCCTTCGGTGACAGTATCTGCATGACCGAATCGCGAAGCAGCGAAAGACCGAGTATAAGCACGATAAAAGCCATACACAGACCGCTTATATACTCAAACCTGCCGTGACCGTAGGGGTGGTCGGCATCAGGCTTTTTGCCCGCAAGCTTAAAGCCGAATGCGGTGATTATTGACGAGGCGGCGTCGGTAAGATTATTAACGGCATCTGCTACAACAGAGATACTGCCAAACAGAATACCTATAACCGCCTTTGCCGCGGCAAGAAGCAGATTTACCGCAATACCCACAGCCCCGCCGACAGTACCCGCGCGGGTGCGCCTTTTGTCTTCGGGAGTGCCATCTATGAATTTTTTAATAATAAAGTTTATCATATTTTCTTATTTTACCATAAATAGTGTAATTATTCAATTGAAAATCATCTTTTAACATTATATAATATAACCATGAAAAGTATAACTGTCAAGAAATCAAATATACGCGGCATGTTTTCCGCGCCCGCCATCGGCAATTACGGCGGTGATTACAGCTTTGCAGGCGCATTTCTTGCCCGCGCCGCGCTTGATTCGTCGGTAATATGCGACAACCTCAATCCCCGTTCACAGCAAAACGGTACGGTCGCTCTTAATATTATACACGATTTCGGCGCGCAGGTAAAGAGGGGCGGCGACTCTGTCAACGTCCGCGCAGACAAGCTCAGGGGATGCCGTATCGACATTTCCGAATTTCCGCAGATAGCGCCGATGACAGCGCTTCTTGCAATGTTTGCAACGGGTAAAACGCGCATAAGCGGTTTTCGCGAAAGTCAGAGCCTGCAGCAGCTTATAATCGGCAACCTTCAGGCGCTCGGCGCGCGTTGTGAGTTTAACGATAACGACCTGTGGATATGGCCGCAAAAGTCACCCTCGCATGCGGTGCTTGATGCAAAGGACCATCCCTATATGGCGCTTGCCCTTATACTTATCTCAACTTATACAAAAAATGACACTCTGATACGCAATATTGACGGACTTTTCAGGCGCTATCCCGATTTTCTTGAAACCTTTCAGGCTCTTGGCGGTATATGCGAAATAAATGAAACCGACGTTATTGTAATTTGAAAACCAATGTGTTACACTTAGGTTAAAAGGTCAAATTGGAACCTGCCTCTAATCTGCATATTTCGGTGCTTTTTAACCTATTCATTCTTGTAAGGCGACAGCCTGCCTGCGCCTGAATAAATCAAAAATCCCTCGAAATCTGCTAGATTAGAGGTCGCA
>JAZPZR010000029.1:0-7572 GCA_045544795.1 Eubacteriales bacterium | reverse complement strand
AGCTGTTGCACGCAATGCAATTAATGAAATCGGTTATAACGATCCTTCGTTTGGTTTTGACGGTAATTCTTGTGCCGTTATGGTATCTATCGACAGTCAGTCACCCGATATCGCAATGGGTGTTGACAGAGATGACGCTGAAGAAGGCTTTAAAATCGGTGCGGGAGATCAGGGTATGATGTTTGGATATGCATGTAATGAAACTCCTGAACTCATGCCTGCATCAATATCTCTTTCGCATAAGCTGGCAAAACAGCTTACTGCAGTAAGAAAAGACGGTACTCTTTCTTACCTTCGTCCCGACGGTAAAACCCAGGTTACCGTTGAGTATGTTGACGGTAAGCTTACACGTGTTGATACAGTTGTCGTATCAACACAGCATAGCGAAGATGTTTCTCTTGAACAGATTCGTTTTGATATTGAAAACTTTGTAATTAACACCGTTATACCCTCTGATCTTATTGATGAGAACACAAAGGTTTTCATTAATCCTACAGGTAGATTTGTAGTAGGCGGTCCTGTTGGCGACAGCGGTCTTACGGGAAGAAAAATCATCGTTGATACGTATGGCGGTATGGGTCGCCATGGCGGCGGGGCTTTCTCGGGCAAGGATCCGACAAAGGTTGACAGAAGCGCTGCGTATGCTGCGCGCTACGTCGCAAAAAACATTGTAGCTGCAGGTCTTGCAACAAAATGCGAAATTCAGCTTGCGTATGCTATCGGTATTGCTAATCCTGTTTCAGTGTATGCAGATACATTTGGTACTGAGACAGTTTCAATGAATATAATCAATGATGTTATTGAAAGATTTTTTGATCTTCGCCCGGCTGCCATCATTTCAACGTTTGATCTTCGCCGTCCGATATATACTCCTCTTTCAAGCTACGGTCAGATGGGAAGAGAAGAGCTTTCTGTCAAATGGGAAGACACTTCGATCGCGAATGAGATCAAAGAATACGTTGAGGGATTATTACAATGATTCGTCACGTATGCATGTTTAAATTCAAAGATTTTGCTGACGGACGTTCGAAATCTGAAAACATAGCTATTACAAAGAATATGTTGGATAAACTGCCTGATACTATTCCGTATATTTTATCGTCATCTACATATATCGGTGACAAAGCGCAGAAATCCGATAACTATGATCTTATCCTGATTTCTGATTTTGAAAGTCTTGATACACTTGAACAGTATAAGATTCATCCCGACCATGTAGCTGTGGGTGATTTTATGCGTCCTGTACGACTTTCAAGAGTATGTATTGATTATAACGTATAAATTAGCACTTTTTCACTTTACGCATATGATAGTGTGAGGTGAAAAAATGCTTAAAACAATATTTATATTAGTTATTTCTTTTTTTGCTGTAATCGGTATACTTGAATGCTTTTTAAATGCATTGGAATGTATGTCGGTTGCCAAATATGAGTCTGTGACTAAACTGGAGTTAAAAGCGGAATTGTCGGGACATATTGAAGACGTTGCTTTTTTACTCAACACGCTTATGCTTCAAAGTGAACGAATCAGGTATAAAGCATCTGATACAAAAGTGATAATAGTAGATAACGGTCTTGATGATGATACATATGATCAGATATTACAATTTTGTTATCTAAATAACAATATAAGTATGGAAAAAAAGAATCATATATGATAAAATAAATGCGTAGTTTTGCTACGCATTTATTTTTTGGGAGTAACAATGGAACAATTTGAAGATAATGTAATTGACGGTGTTGTCGAGGAGATAGTGTACGAAAATGAGGAGACGGGTTACCGTGTGTTTACCGTTAACTGTGAAGGCTTGCTTTATACAGCGGTCATGACGGGACCTCCGCTTTTTCCCGGCGAATCTATAACTGCATCAGGTGAATGGAAAACACATAATGCATATGGCAGACAATTTGTATGCGAGGATATTGAAAAAACATTTCCGTACGAGCTTGACGGAATGCTTAAGTTTCTGGCAAGCGGTGTTGTAAAGGGTGTCGGTCCGTCTACAGCACAAAAAATTATTGATGCTTTTCGGGATGAAGCATTTTATGTAATCGAAAATGAACCCGAAAGGCTTGTTCAGATTCGCGGTATTTCGCGTGAAAAGGCTGAGTCTATCTCTATCTCGTTTAAATCAACACTCGGTGTTCGCGATATTATGATGCAACTCAGCTCATATAATATATCTCCCAATCTTGCTATAAAAATTTACAATAAATTCGGTGGCTTTTCACTTGAGGTCATTGAAACGGATCCATATCGTCTTTGGGAGGAGATAGAAGAGTTTTCTTTTCAATCGGCTGATAAAATTGCCCTTGAAAACGGTTTTTCTTCAGACGGTGAAATACGTCTCAAATACTTTATAAAATATATTCTGACTCATAATTTGACTAATGGACACTCGTTTTTACCGGATGCAAAGCTTGCTGAAATTGCAGCAGATAATGTCGGAGTCTCGTTTGAAGATGCTTTAAATTGTGTTGAAGCTTTGATTAAGTCAGGTGAATTATTCAGTCTGAAAATAGCTGATACTACAGCTGTATATTTACCGTCCTATTTCGTTGCAGAGAATTTTATTTCAAAGAAGCTGTACGAGATCTCAAAGTGTGTTGAAACTAAAATAGACGATATTTCAAAACACATTGATGCTCTTGAAAAGAGATTTGGAATTACTTATGCTGATAATCAACGGCAAGCGATAGAAGCCGCTGTTAATAATAAAACAATGGTTTTGACAGGTGGACCCGGTACGGGAAAAACCACCACGTTAAATGGAATTATTAAACTGTTTGAAGGTCTTGGGCTTACTGTCACTTTGTGCGCACCTACAGGAAGGGCTGCAAAACGTTTGGGTGACGTTTGCGGTAAAGAAGCCAAAACCATTCATCGACTTCTTGAAGTTGATATGGGTAAAGGGAATACGTTTGTTAAAAATGAATCCAATCCGATCAAAAGCGACGTTGTAATTATTGATGAAATGTCGATGGTCGACGTTAAAATTTTCGAGTCGCTTTTGCGTGCACTTCTTCCGAGAGTAAGGTTGATAATGGTTGGCGATGCAGACCAGTTACCCAGCGTCGGCGCAGGAAACGTTTTTCTTGATATTATTCGTTCTGAAAAAATTCATACTGTTTTTCTTAATGAGATATTCAGACAGGCTTCACACAGTAAGATAATAACCAATGCACATAAAATCAATCGGGGTGAATTTCCCGATCTTGTAAATTCTGAAGATTTCTTTTTTATAAAAAAATCTTCAATACAGGGCGTAAATGACGCGGTTGCAGCTTTGGTTTCGGAGAGGATTCCGCAAAAGTATTCTAAAACGGTGCTGTCCGGCCTTCAGGTTATTATTCCAACAAAAAAATCACCAACGGGAACGCAGGCTGTAAATTCGATGCTCAGAGAACTCGTTAACGGTACTGACACTAAAAAAACAGAAGTTACAGTAGGTAAGCGTGTATACAGACTTGGTGATAAGGTCATGCAGACAAAGAACAATTATGATATTACCTGCAAAAAAAATGACGGGGTATATGAGCTTGGTGTCTTTAATGGAGATATAGGTGTTATTTCTTTAATTGATGTGAAAAACAGACAGTTACACGTAAGCTTTGATGACAGAGTTGCAATATATGATTTTTCGGATTTAGATGAACTTGATCTGGCATACGCTGTAACGGTTCATAAAAGTCAGGGCTCTGAATTTGATGTCGTTTTGCTTGTGATTACCGATATGACCCCGCTTTTACAGTATAGAAATCTTTTATATACTGCAGTAACCCGCGCCAAACAGTTGTTGATTGTTGTAGGTAATGAGCAGGTTATAAAAAATATGGTAGATAATAATAAGCGTTCAAACAGGTATTCAGGTCTTAAACATCTCATAATTAAGTATTTTGATTATATAGAATAAGGAGTTGTATAAATGTCACTTCTTTTTCCTGATAGATGTTATTTTTGCGGTGAGATTCTTTCTGATTCAAAAATCAGCATATGTGATAAATGCATCAATGAACTTCCTGTAATAAAAGGTGAAACGTGTAAGAAATGCGGTAGAGAAAAAGGTGGGTGCTACTGCGAATCGGATAAGTTTTATTTTACAAGAAACATATCATTGATGCGATATGAAGGTCCTGCCATAAATATAATAAAGCGTATGAAATTCAATCAGTATCCTCAACTGACGGTGTACATGGGAGATGAAATATCCAAGCTTGTAAAGAATAAGTATGAAACTGTGGAATTTGATTTTATTACATACGTTCCTATGCATCCTTATTATGAATTCAGACGCAAGTTCAATCAGGCAAGACTGCTCGCAGAGCGTGTTGGTAGATATCTTGACTTAGAGGTGAAAAGCACTCTCAGTAAATCGTTTTCTTTAAAAACGCAAAAATATCTCGGTAGAGCTGAAAGATTTAAAATGGCGAGAGGAAAATATCACGCTAATGATTCGTTCAAAGGCAAAACAATTTTGCTTATTGATGATGTTATGACCGTTGGTGCAACTTTAAACGAATGCGCAAGAGTACTTATAAAAGCAGGTGCAAAGCAAGTATATACTGCAACTTTTGCAATTACTTGTAAAAAATAATTGATAAATACTTTTTGTTATAGTATAATTATAATGTTATATTAAATTAAGGAGAATATAAATGATAGGACAGGATGTAGGAATAGATTTAGGTACAGCTACTGTCTTGGTTTATGTTAAGGGCAAGGGTATTGTTCTTAAGGAGCCGAGTGTTGTTGCAATAGATAAAAATAATAATAAGGTTCTTGCGGTTGGTGAAGAGGCAAGAAGAATGGTAGGCAGAACGCCGAGCAATATTGTTGCCATAAGACCTCTTCGTGACGGTGTTATATCTGATTATGAAACAACTGAAAAGATGATAAAGTATTTTCTTAATAAGGTCATCAAATCATCTTTTTTTAAGCCCCGTGTTATAATATGCGTTCCTTCGGGTGTTACAGAGGTTGAAGAGATGGCTGTTGAGGAAGCTGCGCGTAATGCAGGCGCAAAATACGTCGGCCTGATCGAGGAACCCAAAGCCGCTGCTATCGGTGCAGGGATTGATATAATTAAGCCTAACGGTAATATTGTTGTTGATATTGGCGGTGGTACGTCAGATATTGCTGTTCTTTCACTTGGAGAGGTCGTTTTATCCGATTCAATTAAGATGGCGGGCGATAAATTTGACGAGTCTATAGTTAAATACATCAAAAAAGCGTATAACATCCTCATAGGTGAGCGTACCGCTGAGAATATCAAGCAGGAAATCGGTTGTGTTTATAAAGAGGCTTCTCCTCAAAAAATGACAATTAAAGGCAGATGCCTGCTTACAGGTCTTCCCAAATCAATTGAGATCAGTTCTACTGAAATCATGCAGCCCCTTCAGGAGTGCGCGGTAAGTATTGTTGAAGCAATTCACGGTGTACTTGAAAAAACTCCGCCTGAGCTTGTCGGTGATATTTATCAGAACGGTATCGTTATGACGGGCGGCGGTGCTTTGATACGTGGGTTTGACAAGCTTATTGAAAGCAAAATCGGTATTAAAACCGTTGTTGCTGATGACGCGGTCTCATGCGTTGCGATCGGCACCGGTAAATCACTTGAATATATTGATAAGCATGAGTCTTCGGATACTTCGATTTTCCACAAACCGAAAAGAAGATTTTAAACAAAAAACAGTATAGCAATTTTGCTATACTGTTTTTTTATAGTCGTTTATAAATTTGTATTTTGGCGTGTATGCAATAAAGTAAAGCGGAATAGCAAGTGCAAATGCACCGAAAACGTCAAGTATTGAGTGCTGCTTGGTAAATACTGTTGACAATACTATCGATAATGCGAGAATAAAAGAAGAGATAACGATTGTTTTTCTGTATTTGGTTATTTTTTTTGATTTCTGTATTGCAATATGCATTCCGATAGAGTTGAGGCAATGAATACTTGGAAATACGTCGTAGGATGAGTCAAAGCCTTGTAACTTTCGTATCCAATCAATGAGAATGTTTTCTCTTCCAAGTGCTTCGTAATCAACACGTAAATTCTGTCCGTTCGGGAAAACAGTATAAATAATCAGGCATACCGTCATACCTGTAAACAGAAACAAACACATTCTGAAGAATTCTTTTCTCGATGCAAAGAAAAAGAAAACAAATCCCAGAAAAATATAAGCAAACCAAAGAAAATAGGGAATAACAAACAGTTCGCAAAACGGAATGATGTGGTCGAGCGCACATTCCATAAAATGAATTTTATCTTCGCTAAGACTTGGTGTATACCCGTTCAGAAAATTAAAGTATGGCATATAGAGCAAAAAATATATAAGAAAAAGAGCATGCCAATACTTTTTAAATAATTCTTTAAATGTCATATCAGTTGAATTTATAAACCCTTCTTGCTATTCTGTACAGACCTTTCGATATCTTTTTACCGGGCTGACCGGGAAGAGACATGAAAAAGGCTTTTGAAAAATATCTTATTTTTTTATAAACGCGCTTATTTGTAGCTTTCAAATCCCGCCATAGCGCAGCACGTTTTTCATCTGATTCGGGACTGTTGTCTATTGCGAGAAGCGTTGTAGTAATAGTGTACATGATCGATAAGTAGTAAATAAGATATTTTGCAACGTTTGTGTTTTCACTGCGTAGTTTTTCAAGGTCGTGTGCGTGAAGCATAATATTCGTAACACGAATCTGTTGATCAACCCTTTTTACCATTACCTGTTCGTTGACAGATTGGTCAACACGGCCTATGTAATACCTGTAAAAATCCGTATTAAGATAATAAATTGATTTTACAAGCGGTAAGGGAATATACACAACAAGATTATCTACGTAGAATGTATGTTCGGGAAGAACAAGACCTGAGTCACGCAATAACTCTGTGCGATATATCATTGAATGCATTATTATATATTTTACAGGATCAAGCCTTTTCATATCATCCCACGTACAGAGCTTGTTTTCGGGAAAAATACCAACGTAATCAATTGCGTTTTGTGTGTTGTCTTCGACGTGTTCGTAGACGTAGTTTGTCAAAAGCAGATCAAGCTTCTTTTTTGACTCTATAAAATGCTTTAATATATTTAAAACGCTTTTTAATGATTTTTCATCAACCCAATCGTCAGAATCAACGACCTTAAAGTATATACCTGTAGAGTTGATAAGTCCTGCATTTACACCGGAACCGTGTCCGCCGTTTTCCTTGTGGATTACCTTGACGATAGACGGATAGTTTTCTTTATATCTATCTGCAATCTGAGCCGTATTATCGCTTGATCCGTCATTTACAATAATGATTTCAACATCATCCCCGCCGACAAGCAGCGAATCTATACATTTTTCCATGTATTTTTCAGAGTTATAACATGGAACGGTAAATGATAATACTTTCATACTATACACTCCAATGCTTTTAATGTATCTTATTAAGTATATCATTTGACAGGAGTAAAATCAATAACAAAATAAACTATTAATAAATTGCTCGGAAAATATATCCATCTTGTCATAATCCATTGCATCTATATAGTATTTTTCTAATTTATCATGCATTTCTTTAAT
>JAZPZR010000028.1:0-5357 GCA_045544795.1 Eubacteriales bacterium | reverse complement strand
GCTCTTTTGCTTCAATTGCCTGATGCAGACCCTGATTATAGCGTCTGCCGTACATAAGACGTCCCGTAAACTCGTCAACGATGATTATCTGTCCGTCCTTTATGATATAGTCTACGTCGCGGTGCATGATGCCGTGCGCCTTGATTGCCTGCTGAATGTGATGCGACAGCTCCATGTTTTCGGGCGCAGAAAGTGTTTCAATATTAAAATACTGCTCCGCCTTTTTTATACCGAGCGCGGTGAGTGATACGTTTTTGTTCTTTTCGTCAACAATGTAATCGGCGCCCTTAAGTGCCTCATGCTGTTCTTTTGTGATAAAACGTCCCATCTCAAGCTCGTCATAGTCCATTGCCATGAACTTGTCGTAGTCGGCTTTATCGTCGGTGCGCGTCATCTTTACGGGACGGAGTGTCGATACAAAGCGGTCTGCCACCTCGTACATCTGCGTCGACTTCGCGCCCGCGCCCGAAATGATAAGCGGGGTCCTCGCCTCGTCTATAAGGATAGAGTCCACCTCGTCCACGATTGCAAAGTTGTGACCGCGCTGTGACATTTTTTCTTTATAGATAGCCATGTTGTCGCGAAGATAGTCAAAGCCGAACTCGTTATTTGTACCGTAGGTGATATCGGCATTGTACGCCTCCTGCTTTTCTTCGGGCGTCATACCGTGCACGACAAGGCCTACCGTAAGACCGAGATAGCGGTATATCTTACCCATCCACTCGCTGTCACGCTTTGCAAGATAGTCGTTGACCGTGACAATGTGCACGCCCTTGCCGGTAAGCGCGTTGAGATATGCAGGAAGGGTCGCCACCATCGTCTTACCTTCACCCGTTTTCATTTCGGCGATTCTGCCCTGATGCAGTATGATACCGCCGATTATCTGTACGGGGTAATGCTTCATACCGAGCACGCGCCACGCCGCCTCACGCACCGTCGCAAACGCCTCAGGCAGTATCGCGTCAATATCGCTCGAAAGCACAAGCTTTTCGCGAAGGACGTCAGTCATTCCGCGGAGCTCACTCTCGCTCATGGCTGCAAATTTATCCTCAAGCGCAAGCGTTTTGTCCACAAGAGGCTGTATGCGCTTTAACTCTCTTTCGGAATGTGTGCCGAAAAGTTTATCAATAATTCCCATAGGTATATATGTCTCCACTTTAATTATTTTTATCAATGATATCACACCTTGAAGCAAATATCCATAGGTATTTTAAAATTTAACATTATATTAAGAAAAAAGATTGAAATCCATGACAGAATGTGCTACAATATCTAATTGGTAAAAGCGAATTTAATAAAAATTACGATATTAAGGAGAAAAAAAGCAATGAACTACAACAAGAAAAACATTGAAGACATCGACGTTGCAGGCAAAAGAGTCCTTGCAAGATGTGATTTCAACGTTCCGATGAAGGACGGCGTTATCACAAGTGAGAAGAGAATCGTCGCAGCACTCCCCACCATCAAGTACCTTATGGGTAAGGGTGCAAAGGTTATCCTTTGCTCACACATGGGCAAGCCCAAGGGCGAGCCGGAGGATGCTGTTAAGTTTACACTTGCTCCCGTTGCTAAAAGACTTTCAGAGCACCTCGGTGTAGAGGTTGTATTTGCAAAGGACACCATCGGTGAGGATGCAAAGGCAAAGGCAGCTGCTCTCAAAGAGGGTGAAGTACTTCTTCTTGAAAATACACGTTTTGACAAGCGCGAAAAGAAAAACGATCCTGAGTTTGCAAAAGAACTCGCTTCAATGGCTGATATCTTTGTAAACGATGCTTTCGGCGCTGCTCACCGCGCACACGGTTCAACAGCAGGCGTTGCTGATTACCTTCCCGCAGTATGCGGTTACCTCATTCAGCAGGAGATCGGCGTTATGGGTAAGGCTCTTGCAGATCCTGCACGTCCTTTCGTTGCAATCCTCGGCGGTGCTAAGGTTTCAGACAAGATCGGCGTTATCAACAACCTCATTGAGAAGGTTGATACACTTATCGTAGGCGGCGGTATGGCTTACACCTTCTTCAAGGCACTCGGCTACACCGTAGGTACCTCACTTTGCGAGGATGACAAGGTTGAGCTTGCAAAAGAGATGATGGATAAGGCAGCTGCAAAGGGCGTTAAGTTCCTTATTCCGATCGATAACGAAGTTGGCCGTGAGTATGACGAGAATACAGAGCATATGACAGTTGATTCAGACAATATTCCTGACGGCTGGATGGGTCTTGACATCGGTCCTAAGACACGTGAGCTCTTCTCTAACGCTATCAACGGCGCAGGCACTGTTGTATGGAACGGACCTATGGGCGTTTCCGAGTGGAAGAACTTTGCTGCAGGTACAGAGGCTGTTGCTACTGCTGTTGCAAACAGCGGCGCTATCTCGATCATCGGCGGCGGTGACTCTGCTGCTGCTATCGAAAAGCTCGGCTTTGCTGATAAAATGACACACATCTCAACAGGCGGCGGCGCTTCGCCTGAGTTCCTTGAGGGTAAGGAGCTTCCCGGTATCGCTTGTCTTGAGGATAAATAAGGAGAATAAAAATGAGAAAATACGTTATTGCAGGTAACTGGAAAATGAACAACACACCCGCGCAGGCTGAGGCTCTTATCAATGAGATGAAGCCGCTTGTTGCAGGCGCTTCGTGTGACGTTGTTCTTTGCGTTCCTTTTGTTGATATCACTACAGCCGTTGCTGCTGCAAAGGGCTCAAACATCAAGATCGGTGCTGAGAATATCCATTGGGCAGAGTCGGGCGCTTTTACAGGCGAGATCTCAGGCGACATGCTTAAGGCTGCAGGCGCTGAGTACGTTGTAATCGGCCACAGCGAGAGACGTCAGTACTTCGGTGAGACGGACGATACCGTAAACGCAAGACACAAGGCTGCTATCGCTCACGGTCTTACACCTATCGTTTGCGTAGGTGAGACACTTGAGCAAAGAGAAAAGAACATTACTGTTGAGACTGTTGCTATCCAGACAAAGATCGCATTCCGCGACGTGTCAGCAGAGGATGCTAAAAAGTCTATCATCGCTTACGAGCCTGTATGGGCTATCGGCACAGGCGTTGTTGCAACCGACGAGCAGGCAGAGGAAGTAAACGCTGCTATCCGTGAGGTTGTACGCGGCATCTACGGTGACGAGGTTGCTGACGAGATCGTAATTCAGTACGGCGGTTCGATGAACGCTAAAAACGCTGCAGGTCTTCTTGCAAAGGAGAATATCGACGGCGGTCTTATCGGCGGCGCATCGCTCAAGGCTGAAGACTTTTCAGTAATCGTAAACGCAGCAAAATAATTAAATAAAAACGTAACAAACCACAGCGTGTCAAAATACCGACACGCTGTTGGACTGTTAAAAATAAGACTTTCAAAAAAGAGTGCAGATTTGTCAAAGCCGACCCGAAGTCGTATACAGATACTTCGAGCGGTCGGATTTGGCGAAAGCCGCCCACGTCGGTCGGTGCCTTTTTTGTAAGTCGCATAGGAGATTTTTTATGAAAAAACCTTTAGTTTTATGTATTCTTGACGGCTTCGGTAAAAACGACAGTGAGTACGGTAATGCCATCAAGGCGGCGGCAACACCCAATCTTACCCGCCTTTTTGCAGAAAACCCCACGACCTATATCGGCGCATCGGGTATGGACGTAGGTCTTCCCGACGGACAGATGGGTAACTCAGAGGTAGGTCACACCAATATCGGCGCGGGCCGTGTCGTTTATCAGGAGCTTACACGTATTACAAAGTCAATTTCAGACGGCGACTTTTTTGAGAACGAGGCATTTCTCGGCGCCGTTAAAAACGTGCAGGACAAAAACTCTGCACTCCACCTTTTCGGACTTATGTCTGACGGCGGTGTGCATTCACACAACACACATCTTTACGGTCTTTTGGAGCTTGCTAAAAAGGCAGGTCTTACAAAGGTATTTATCCACTGCTTCCTCGACGGACGTGACGTTGCCCCCACCTCAGGCGCTGATTTTGTTGACGCGCTTATCAAAAAGTGCGAGGAGATAGGCGTAGGTAAAGTCGCAACCGTTATGGGCAGATACTACGCAATGGACCGCGACAACCGTTGGGAGCGCGTTGAAAAGGCTTATGCCGCAATGTGCTACGGCGAGGGTGTCAAGGCTTCCGACCCCGTCGCTGCCATCCGCGCATCATACGAGCAGGTTGACAGCGAGGGCAAAAACATCACAGACGAGTTCGTGCTTCCCACAGTATGCTGTGAGGACGGTAAGATCACCGCTGACGACAGCGTTATCTTCTTTAACTTCCGTCCCGACCGCGCGCGTGAGATAACAAGAACCTTCGTTGATCCCGAATTTGCGGGCTTTGAAAGAAAAGCGTTCCTTAACCCCTACTACGTATGCTTTACACAGTACGATGCTACAATGCCAAACGTAAACGTTGCATTTAAGCCGCAGGTGCTTACAAACACTCTCGGCGAGTATCTTTCAACGCTCGGCATGACACAGCTCCGTATTGCAGAGACTGAGAAATATGCGCACGTTACCTTCTTCTTTAACGGCGGTGTTGAAAAGGTGTCTGAGGGTGAGGAGAGAGTGCTTGTAAACTCACCCAAGGTCGCAACATATGACTTAAAGCCTGAAATGAGCGCGTTTGAGGTTGCTTCAAAGTGTTGCGAGCAGATCGAAAGCGGTAAGTTTGACGTTGTTATTTTAAACTTTGCAAACTGCGACATGGTAGGCCATACAGGTATTTTCGATGCGGCAAAGGCGGCTGTACAGGCAGTTGACACATGCGTCGGCAAGGTTATGGCATCGGTTGAAAAGATGGGCGGAAGTGCTATCATCACGGCTGACCACGGTAACGCCGACAAAATGTATGAGGCGGACGGTTCACCCTTTACCGCGCATACAACAAACCTTGTACCCTTCTGCGTTGTAGGCTATGACTGTGAACTTAAAAACGGCGGTAAGCTTTGTGATATCGCACCCACCATGCTTAAAATGCTCGGTGTTGCACAGCCCGCTGAAATGACAGGAGAAAGCATCATTAAATAAAGCTTAAGCAGGCAGGAGACTGCCAGCTTATTATATAAGGAGAAAAAATGCCAATAAAAGAAAGCTCATTCCGTATCGGCTGCGGAAGATATCTGCAGGAGGCGGGAATTATAAATACACTCGGTGACGAGGTCATGCGCCTTGGTACAGCCCCCATGGTGCTTGGCGGTAAGACCGCGCTTTCGGTTGCGGGAGACAGTGTTGAAAACAGCGTTAAAAAGTGTGACTTTTATGCGATCTTCGAGCACACGGGCACCTGTAACAAGACGGATGCGGAAAAATACGCGGGCATTGCAAAGGCGGACGGCTACGACGTCATTGTCGGTGTCGGCGGCGGTGTTAT
>JAZPZR010000027.1:0-2584 GCA_045544795.1 Eubacteriales bacterium | reverse complement strand
GCCTCCGACTTTACATATCCGTAACATTATTTTAGAAAAAATAAGGTAGGACATTTTAATGCTTTTAAGCTTGCATATAGAAAATATTGCAATAATAGATAAAAGCGATATCGACTTTTTTGACGGATTTAACGTTCTTACCGGTGAGACGGGCGCCGGTAAAAGCATCATCATTGATTCGATAAACCTTCTTCTTGGAAACAAAAGCTCAAAAGAGCGTATTTCCACAGGTAAGGATTATGCTTTTGTCAGTGCTGTTTTTACCGGCTTTAATGCTTCTCAGCTTGAATTTCTTTCGCAGAATGATGTCCTTCCCGATGATGACGGTAATATCGTTTTGTCACGGCGTATCACGCGTGAAGGAAGAAGTGTTTGTAAAATTAACGGGCAAAACGTGACGGTGTCATTACTCAGGGATATTTCCTCTGTTCTTGTCGATATTTTCGGTCAGCATGACGGTTCAAAACTTTTGGATCCTCTGTCACATATAGATTATCTTGATGCTTACTGCAAAAACGATCAGTTGATTTCGGAATATAAAGAACTGTTTGAAAAGGTGAAGTCTGCTAGGAAAAGAATCGAGAAGCTGACTGAAACAAGAGATAATAAAGAACAGCTCGAGATCACTTTGAAGCATCAGATAGCAGAGCTTGAAAAGGCGGAACTTAAAGAGGGCGAATACGAAAAACTTAAGTGCGCACGTACCGCCGCTCAGAACAATGAACTTTTATCAGAAGTTCTTGCAAATTCAGATGCACTGCTTTCGGGGGAAAATGAATCACTTGTTACAGGTGTTTCTTCGCTTATTTCTGAACTTAAAAGAGTTGAAAAATCACTTGACGGTATCGAAGGTATTATTGAAGAACTGTACACGGCACAGGCCATAATTGAACAAGCGGCTTCCTATGTCGGTAAAAAGATTACGGCATTCGATAATGAAATTCCTTCTGTTGATTTTATTGAAAGCCGTTTGTACATACTCGAAAAGATAATATCAAAATACGGCTCTGAACAAAATGCAATCAATTCGCTTGCTGATTTTAAAGATAAGCTTGATGCTTTAAATGACAACGAAAACGAACTTATGGTTGCTGTGAGTGAATATGATACGGCTCATTCCGAACTTGAAAAAGCCGCACAAAAGATTTCGCTCTCTCGTAAAAAAGGCGCTAAATTGCTTTGTGACGAAATATCTGCTCAGCTCAGTGAGCTTGATATGCCGCAGGTAAAGTTCTGTGTTGATATACAGCGAAACACAAATGCACGCGGCGGTACGAAATACACTGCTATCGGTTTTGATTCTGTTGAGTTTCTTATTTCAGCAAATGCAGGTCAGACTCCAAAAGCAATATCAAAAATTGCATCGGGCGGCGAGCTTTCACGCATCATGCTTTGTCTTAAATCTTCTCTTTCGGGAAAGGACAGAGAGTGTGATACGTTCATATATGATGAGGTGGACAGCGGTGTTTCGGGTGCTACCGCGCAAAAAATCGGTGTTAAACTTAAACGCGCTTCTGTCGGTAAACAGGTGTTTTGTATAACACACCTTGCACAGATCGCTGCAATGGCGGATACTCATTTTAAAGTTGAAAAGCATGATGTTGACGGTGTTACACGATCAGAAATAAAGCTACTTTCCGATTCCGAAAGAATAGACGAGGTTGCACGTATTATGGGCGGTGTTGACCTCACCGAACAATTGTTTAAAACAGCTAAAGAACTAATTGAAAATTCTTCAAAATAGTTCTTGACATTTGCAAATGCAGTATGTTATAATCTCTTGTAGCCGCGTATGTCAGGTTTTAAAAAACTATGTTTTACCTGCCGTAGCGAGTTTTCTTAAAGAAAGTGAGGTGCTTTGTAATGTACGCTATAATTGAAACAGGCGGTAAGCAGTACAAGGTGCAGGACGGAGACGTTATTTTTGTTGAAAAGCTCGATGTTGAGAGCGAAGCAAAGTATGTTTTTGATAAGGTCGTTGCTGTTTGCGCTGACGACGGTATCAAAGTAGGCGCACCCTACGTTGACGGTGTTACTGTTGAAGCTAACGTTGTTAAAAACGGTAAGGCTAAAAAAGTAATCGTTTACAAAATGAAGCCGAAGAAGAATTACAGAAGAAAGCAGGGTCACAGACAGCCTTATACAAAGGTTCAGATCACTGCAATCAACGCGTAATGACAAAGCTTAGAATCTATAAAAACGGTGAACATTTTGTCGGTTTTGAATGCATTGGTCATTCAGGATATGCCGAGCAGGGTGAGGATATAGTTTGTGCGGCAGTTTCTACTGCTGTTCAGATGACGGTTGCTTATTTTGTAAAGTATTATGCTGACAAGGTTGAAGTTACTGTTGATAACGATTCTGCTTGTATTAAATTACGTTGTAATGAAATCTTTACTGAAGCGGACAGGCAGATATCTGTTTTAGTGGATTTTGCAAACGATGTTCGCGAACAATACTGTAATTATTTTACTTTTGAATTTTTTGGAGGTGTAACTAATGTATAGATTTGATATACAGTTCTTTGCTCATAAAAAAGGTATGGGATCGACCAAGAACGGTAGAGACTCTGAGTCAAAAAGAC
>JAZPZR010000026.1:0-13422 GCA_045544795.1 Eubacteriales bacterium | reverse complement strand
GTCTGAGTACATCTGAATAAATCTTCTGTAGCAGTCGTAAGCCCAACGAGCGTTACCTGACATCTCAGCCATTGTCTCAACAACCTCTTCGTTAAGTCCGAGGTTGAGGATGGTATCCATCATACCGGGCATAGAAGCTCTTGCACCTGAACGAACAGATACGAGAAGGGGATTTTTCTTATCGCCGAACTTCTTGCCGACAACTTTTTCCATTTTGTCGATGTATTCCATGATCTGAGCCTGGATTTCATCGTTGATTCTTCTGCCGTCCTCGTAGTACTGTGTACAAGCCTCAGTTGTGATAGTGAAGCCCTGGGGAACGGGGAGACCGATCTTGGTCATTTCTGCAAGGTTAGCACCTTTACCGCCGAGAAGCTCACGCATGTTAGCGTCGCCTTCGCTGAAAAGATAAACAAACTTTGTAGCCATAGCGTTTATACCTCCAAAAAATTATTATACATTTTAAATTGTAAGTTTGCCAACAATCATTATAACATATTTTTCCGTGCTTGCAACCGCTTTTTTGAAAATTTTTATCATTTATCACTTTTTACAAAATAAAACCGAATAAATGACAGCTATAAGCAATTATTGACAAACAAAAACAAATTAAATTATACCATTATCCTTTTACTTTTACAATAAAAAAATAAATTAATTTTTTATTTACAAAAAGGCTTGAAAAATCATTTTACTTTTGTATAATACAAGTGAAACACGAAGTTGAAACAACTTCAAATACTGATGAATCTAAAGGAGGGGCCTGCTTATGAAAGGCTATAATTTCGTGTTGTCAAACTTCAAGGGCTATAAGGGCAGGTACATTTTTGCGCTTATTGCGGCTATCGTGTACTCGTTTCTTATCCTTCTGCCTGCGGTTATAATCGGCGAGATCGTTGATAACGTTCTTAACAATCAGAACAATCTCGCGCAGGATGAACGCATTGCACTGCTCTGGAAATATATTATCATGTTTGCCGGAGTTACCGTTCTTTTCACCTGTATGTTTATTATTATCCGTCAGCTTTGCCACCGCGCCGCACAGCACGTCTGCGTCGGCATCCGTTCACAGCTTTATGCAAAGCTGCAGACGCTTGATCTCGCGTTTTATATGCATAACCCCAGCGGTGAGATCATTTCGCAGATGACGACTGACGTAAATATTATTTACGATTTTATCTCGACGCATCTTTACGTTTTCGTGCGTGACTGCGCGATGCTGATTTTTGCTTTCGTTATCTTATTTATTCAGAGCCCCGTTGTCATGGGAATACTTTTTGCGTTCATTCCCGTTATAGCGCTGTTTACCGTAATACTTCACAAGGCGACCCGCTTTTTGCATAAGCGCCTTCGTGATAAGTTTTCGGATATGAACAGCTACGTTAACGAAAACCTCGGTGCCTACCGTGTTGTAAAGGCGTTTGCGCGTGAGGATTACGAGATTGAAAGGCTTACAAAAGAAAGTGTTGAGTATCGCGATATGGCGATAGACAATACGAGGATCCGTCTTAACCACGCAACACCCCTTCATATTATTGCTGAGCTTATGCGTATCGTTGCGCTCTGCGCCTGCGGTATCATAATCCTGCGTGCGCCTCAGTCGGGGCTGACTATCGGCGGTCTTTATATTGCCACCAACTACGTTTATACTGTCGTTGCGCGTGTGCGTGAGCTTTCTACAATGATATCTCACTTCCAGCACTTCAACGTATCTGTAGGTAAGGTTACCGCTCTTTATGAGACTGAGTCGGATATAAGTAGTATTGAAGATATCCACAGTAAAGACGGTAAGATACATAAGATCGAGTTCCGCGACGTAACGCTCATTCTTGATAATCAGATGATACTTGACCACGTAAGCTTTACCGTTCGCGAGGGTCAGACGGTCGCTATCATGGGTCCCACAGGCGCGGGTAAGACTATTCTTATCTCAATGCTTCTTCGTCTTTATGACCCGTCCTGCGGTCAGATACTTATAAATAACGTTGATATCAGACAGATGGACCTTAACCATCTGCGTAAGATGATAGCGCTCAGTACACAGGACGTGTTCCTGTTCTCTGATACTATCGACGGAAATATCGCATACTCCAACCCCGACCTTCCCATTGAGGAAGTCAAGCACTTTGCAGAGTGCGCGCAGGCGGCAGACTTTATTGAAAAGCTGTCTGAGGGCTACGATACCGTAATAGGTGAGCGCGGTGTAGGACTTTCGGGCGGTCAGCGTCAGCGTATAGCTCTCGCCCGTGCGGTTGCAAAAAAATCCTCGCTTATCATTCTTGACGATACGACCTCTGCCGTTGATATGGAGACTGAGTCGCTTATCCTTCAGGAGCTTTCAAAAATCAAAAACAAGATAAAGATCATTGTTGCACAGCGCATCACGTCTGTTGTCGATGCGGATAAGATACTCGTTATCGAAAACGGTAAGATTACCGAAGAGGGTACACACGAACAGCTTGTTGAAAACGGCGGCTATTACACGTCTATCTACAACATTAGCCAGCAGGGAAGCTCGGAGGTGGTAAACAATGGCTGAAGCAACTAAAAAAAGAAACACATACGCAGTTGATGAAGAGCTTGAGGCTCCCTTTAATATAAATAATTTTAAACGCTGCGGTAAATATGTAAAGCACAGCGCAAAGGGACTTCTCCTCGGCGGACTTTTCAGCCTTCTTGGCGCGATATTTGCGCTCTGCGGTCCTTACTTCATCAAAATCGTTATCGACCTTATTACAAAAGAACAGGCGGCAGGTACTGCCAATATCAAGGGTATTCTTATCGTCGGCGTACTCTATCTTGTCTGTATTCTACTTTCTGAGCTTTGCGCGTATATCAGAACGCTTGCCGTTGCAAAGGCGGGTCAGCAGATAATTCATGAGATACGTGTCGATATATTTTCACATATACAAAAACTGTCTTTTAACTATTTTGACAGCCGTCCCCGCGGCAAGATACTTGTCCGTGTGGTACACTACGTAAACAACGTTGCCGACTTTCTGTCAAACGGCCTTATAAACATCGTTGTACAGTTTCTTACAATATTTATTATAATCTTTTTCATGCTTTCGCTTGATGCATATCTGACGCTTTACGTGCTTGCGGGCGTTCCGCTGTTCATTATTTATATGATGCTTATCAAAAAGCGTCAGCGTAAGGCGCACACCGACCACTCCGCCAAAAACTCCAACGTAACGGCGTACGTGAGTGAGTCTATCAACGGTATGCAGATAACACAGGCGTTTAACCGTGAGGATGTAAATCAGGGCATTTACGAGGGACTTCTGGGTGAACTCCGCAAGGCGCATATGCGCGCTGTCGGTATCAACCTTACCGTTCCGTTTGTTATTGAAAACCTTACCGCATTCGTTCGTGCCTTTCTTTACGTGGGCGCAATAGTTCTTTGCATGGGCAAGCAGTATGAGGCGAGCGTCGTTATTGCCATGGCATCCTATGCAACGCGCTTCTGGGGACCTATCCAGAGCATCGGTGATATCTACAATCAGCTTGTAAATACAGGCTCTTACCTTGAGCGTATATTTGACACCATCGACGAAGAGATCGAGGTTGACGACGTAGAGGGCGCATACGATATGCCTGCCATCAAGGGTGAGGTTGAGTATAAGAACGTGACCTTCGCTTACGAAGAGGGCAAGAATATTCTTGAAAACGTAAGCTTTAAAGCAAAACCCGGTCAGTCGATAGCACTCGTAGGACCTACCGGCGCGGGTAAGAGTACCGTTGTAAACCTTCTCTGCCGTTTTTACGATATACAGAAGGGTGAGATACTTATCGACGGTCATAACGTTCATGACGTAACGCTTAAATCACTCCGTTCAAGCATGGGTATCATGCTTCAGGACAGCTTTATCTTCTCAGGTACCATCAAGGATAATATCCGCTACGGTAAGCTTGATGCGACCGATGAGGAGATCATCGAGGCGGCAAAGACTGTCAGCGCACATGACTTTATCATGAACCTTGAAAACGGTTACGATACCGAGGTCAACGAAAAAGGCTCGATGCTTTCGCAGGGTCAGCGTCAGCTTATCTGCTTTGCACGTACCGTTCTTTCAGATCCCGCTATCATGATTCTTGACGAGGCAACCTCGTCGATCGATACCGAGACAGAACAGCTTGTTCAGCAGGGTATTGAAAAAATGATGGCAGGCAGAACGTCGTTTGTAATTGCGCACCGCCTTTCAACCATAATCAATTGCGACACCATTATGTATATTGATAAAAAGGGTATTGCCGAGGCGGGCTCGCATCAGGAACTTCTTGAAAAGAAGGGACACTACTACGACCTCTATACCGCACAGCTTATGGATCCCGATGACCCGCATTTTATTGTAAAATAAGTTCAAAACCGACAGATTTTTTACAGTCTGTCGGTTTTTTGAAAAATTGTATACATAAACAAAAACAACTGCCGTCTTTTGGGCAAAAGCAATAAAAATGCTGTTGTACACTACGCACAAAAAAGGCGTTTTTTAGTTTGATTTTACAAAAAAACAACTGTCGTTTTATGCAAAAACACAATCACTTTTATATTGATTTCAGGCTTCCCGGTAAAATGTGTTGACTAACGGCAATTTTTAATATATAATACAGTTACAATTATACTGAAGAGGTGTATTATGAAAAAAAGAATTTTATCATTAGTCCTTACGGTACTCATGATAGTTTCGATGCTTACGGTAATAAGCGTTCCCGCTCATGCCGCACCCATCGCTTTCACTATCCAGCCTTCCGTACTTATCGGCGGCGGCAATGAGTACAATATCGTATGGCACAATAACAACGTAAGTATCGGTTGGGTAACTTATACGTATAAGGGTACTCAGTATACCGTTTACGATGAGGAAAACGGTGTTGTCCGCTCTGACGACAGCATACATACCGTCCGTATTCCCATGGAGCATCTTGACGGCGCAGGCTCGTATGAGGTTCATGCGGCAACTGTTGCAAGCCGTGACGGTTTTGATATCAAAACGTCTGACCACGTAAGTGCAACGCGTAGCTTCAAGGGCTATAAGGGTAACGGAGATAAGGTGACGATGGGCTTCCTTTCCGACGTACATCTTCTCTGGAATAATGAGGCGAAGTATACGTCGATGTTCGAGTCTATCAAGACCTCTATCGATAACTACATGGGCAGTCCCGACCTTGTTGTACTTAACGGTGATATCACCAACAACATGCAGGCTGAGGGTGAGTTTGTAGGTCTTTTCAAGATCTTTGAGACTGCAGGTCATAACGGTACCACCCCCGTGCTTTACGTAATCGGTAACCATGAAAAGCGCGGTAAGTTCTCAATTAAAATGGAAAAGTACCTCTCACTCAACACAGGTGAGCATTACGGTTCTTTTGATTTCGGTTCTGCTTCTATTATCGTTACCGATATCGGTGAGGATAAGACTGACGATCATATCGAGTACGGCGGTCTTATCGACATGGACCACTATTTTGAAGAGCAGTACGATTGGCTTCAGCTTCACCCCGGTTATACAAGCGGCGCGAAGTATACCTTCACAATAGGTCACAGCCCGTCCTACGTTGACCGTTATCTTACCGATGAGATCGTAAACGTATTCTCAAACCTCGGTACAGACGTACATATCGCAGGCCATTCACATCAGCTCAAATACTACGCAACCACAAAGAAGGTAAACTTCCCTGTTGTACACGACGGCGGTCATAATGACAATGCCAACATGCGTACAATGCTTCTTACTCTTGAAAATGACACATATAAGTTCAAGGGCTTTGACGCAGCGGGCGGTACACTCTTTGAGCAGGAACTCAGCGCTTCTGCAAACGGTGCACCTGCAAAGACAGTAAGTAGTCAGGCAGAGGTTGATATTGATTCTTACAATAAAGTGGATTCACCCGCAGTAACACCTAACGTAAATGCTGAAGAAACAGTAAACGTGCCCACAAAGGCAGGCGCTTCAACTGCAGCTCTCAAGGGTGCGGCTGATACAACTGCACTTACAACAAAGCCTGTTGTATTCGATGCAGGTAACTATTATAATGTAGTATGGCAGACAACACCCGGCATTCCCTGCGCAGGCTACGTTGAGCTTTCGGGTGAAAAGAAGGAGTGGAAGGATTCGCACGGCGGTAAGCTCCGTACAGAGACCACTCATTCGGTAAGAATTCCTAAAGATAAGCTTTCAGGCAAATCATACACGATAAAGAGCCGAGTGGTTACAAACTACAACGCTTACGGTACTTATAGCCAGACCGACCCGACCTCATACGGTCCTTACGTAACAGGCTCTGCAGTTAAGTTTGCATCACTCCCCGGTGATAAGTCGACAAAGTACACCGTGCTTGCCGTTGCAAACAAAACAGGCGGCAGAGCGGATGCTTCAAAGCTTAAGAGCGTATATAAGCAGAACCCCAACCTCCTCGTAATGCTCGGTGACATGACGGCCGACCTTAATAAAGAGGAGACCTTCGGTAAAAACATTATCGAGTATGCAAACGAACTCACAGGCGGCGCATATCCTGTTCTCTACCTTCGCGGTGAGGGTGAGACAAAGGGTGAGTTTGCGGCAAACGTAAACCGCTTTATCCGTCCTGTAACTACCGAGCTTGTTTCGAACAGATTCTATTCAAGCTTCGTGTTCGGCAGTAACTACTCATTCATCGGTCTTGATACCGCTACTACCAAGCCCGACTCGGATGCATCGTACAAGGGCTTTGCAAGCTTTGACAAATACCGTCAGGAGCAGGTTGCATGGCTTGATAACATGCCCAGATCCTTCCCCGGTGAGTACAACGTAGTATTCGGTAACGCGGCAGACCTTTCAAATGCCGCAGGCGTTGACTTTACAAAGAACTTCAAAGACCTCAAGGTACAGCTTGCAGTAACTGCAGGTAAGGGTGCGGCTGAGTTTGCTGACGGCGGCGCAGGTTATTCGCTCGTTAAAGTCGGTGATTCAAAGGGTGTTGTTCTTACTCTTTCAAAACAAAAGATCACAATTGAGGCAATTGAAGACGACGTAAAGGACCTCGGCGAAGTAGATATCACAGCAGTTACTTATAATGAAAGCGAGATCGTAAAGCCCAAGCCTGAAAACAAACCTTCAGACGATCCCTCAGACGATCCCTCAGACGATCCTTCAGATGATCCTTCGGACGATCCTTCAGATGACAATAACAAAGACGACGATAACAAGGACGACGATGACGATAACAAGGACGACGATGACGATAGCAAGGATAACGACAGCGAAAGCGGTTCAGGCGGTTCGTTGATCGGCGCAGGCATCGACGGTTCTATCTACGTAACAGACGTAGAGGACGGCTGGTACGAGGATTATCTCGACTTCGATATCGAGGTTGAACGCGATGCAAGCTTCTCACTCGATGCAGAGATCACAGAGGGTCAGTTCGTACTCGTTCTCGCACGTGTTGCAGGCTTCAACGACACCATCTACGATGATGACAGCAATGAAGAAAAGGCGGCTTCATGGGCAAAGGCGGTAGGCCTTACAAGCTCAAACCTCGGCGGTAGTGATACCATTTCTGAGGACACGGCAAAAGCTGTTGTTGCGGCAATCTTCACAATATAATATTTAATTAAGAAGGATTGCAAAATGCAATCCTTCTTTTTTTGGAGAATAAATGGAAAACAGTATAAATATATGGATGCAGCTTCTCGGCTTTGAAAAAAACGATGAAGACCGCGGAGCGTTGCGCTATCTTGAGCATATCGGCTTTACACCTGATAATATCTGCGCGCTTTTGTTCCACTCGGATTTTGTAAATCTGCATCGCGGTATGGAAAATGAATATCCGCTGTTTGCCGATAACTGCGCTTATCACGGTATTCCGCGAAACAGCGAACGCGAAAGACAGGAGTGGACAAATTACGACCTGCGCCGTCTTGTAAAGGAATTAAAGTCACACGGTGTCGGCTTTTATGCAGGTATTATGGGCAGCTATACGCACGATCTGCATCATCGTGAGTTTTTGTCCGACCACCCCGAACTCCGTTCATTTAAGCTGACCGAGGACAGAAGTCTTTGCTGTCTCAAGCGCTTTGCCGACGGTAGCTATTACGAGGACTTTTTTGCAAAAAAGCTTGTGCAGACGCTTTGTGATTATGATATGGCGGGTGTGCATCTTTCCGATGCTTTTTGCCCGTCAAACAGAATATTCGTGTCCGATTGGTCGTGGGATATGGCAGAGCAGTTTGCTTCCTATTCGGGAATAACGCTTCCGCCCCGCGTTATGCAGACGGCAGGGGACGATTCGCTTGAAGCGAGAAATATCCGCCATGAATACATATGGAAAAACCTCAGACGTCAGCTTATTGATTTTTACGAGTGGCGGTGGGAACGCTTTTTTAAAAAGATTTGCGATGCCGTTCATTCTGTCGGAAAACAGGTGTGGGTGCTCGGCATGTACTGTACCGACCCGTTTGAAACGCGCTATATCTACGGCTTTGATACAAAGCGTGTTATGGATGCGGGCGTTGACTGTATAACTGCAAATATCCTTCCTACAGGTATCAGAATGAACAGTACCGACGCGCCCGACTTTTTTTGCCGCATCCATACAGACCTTCCTTTACTGCGTGCGCAGATAGGGGATAGGCGCATGCTTTCTATGGTGGGCGTGCAGGATGCATCTGAAGAATGGAGCGTGCTTGAGCATGCGCCTCTTCTTCTTGAACGCGATATATATACCATGACCTCTTACCGACGCTTTGATAAAAACGGATGTGAAAACGCAACTGACGGTCTGTTTTTGTGCCTCGGTGACGGTATATCCGGGTCCGGCTGGCAGTATCTCAATTCCCGCATTGAAAAGGGGTTTGAGGCGGATGCCGAATACAGCCACTCACCCGTGATACTGTGGTCGGATACAGCGTCTGACAAAATGCTTGACGAATATATAAAGAACCGCCGTACGTCACCCATAAAACAGTGCTCGGAGATCTTTAAGGCGGGTGTTCAGTTCGGCGGCGCGGTGCGTACCGACGCGCTTGACAGCTTTTTCGGGTGCCTGTTTGTGCCGAATTTTGATCTTTTATCAAAAGAGGAGCAACAGCTTATTCTGTCAAAAAAACTCGATTTTGTGGCAACGGTGCCTGCGGATTATGATATATCAGACCTGCCTTGTGACTGCGTGATAACGGATAAATTCAGTGATTATCCGATGAAGGCGTTTTCCGTGGGGGCACTGCCGCCATGCGAGCTTATTATTGAGCCTGACGATACACTTTCACGCGGTGACGAGCCTGAGCGTGAGTGTGACCCGCTGTCTGTTGAGCTTCCTTACCGCAAACTGTCACGCGGGTTTATAAGAGCCTGTTGTGAAATGCTAAGAGCGGTCATGCAAAAGCGCTTTGACGTGGTATCGACAGTACCCATGCTTGCCCTTCGCCTTAAAAACGGTAAGGACAGACTGTATTTATATAATAAGGATGAAAAACATTACACGCACGCGGTGATAACCTGCGATTCTGACGTGAGCGCGACCTCTGTCGGCTTTTATCCTGTTTTACCGCCGCGGTACGTAGAGGAAAAAAACACGTCTTTTTCCTTTAATTATAATAAAGCGGGAAAACGCAACAAATTTCAGACAAAAATCGCCCCTGCCGGCGTTACGCTGATAGATATAAATAAAGAATAAATTGTGGCTTAACGGGTGACGAAACTGATGTCGGTATCACACAAAATTCCACCGTCTTCGACGGTCCCCCTCTCCTGACAAGGAAAGGCTTTGGTCAGGTTCGTGTTACACCGCCAAACCACATTTTACATGTAAAAATCGGAAGAAGCATTTGCCTCTTCCGATTTTGTTATTCATAAACAGGAATTATAAATATATGCTCGCCGGAAAGCGTGCCTGCCGCGGCGTTTGCATTGTACAGATGCACCGCATCCTTTTTAGGCGCGTTTATGTCTGTCATATACTGGTGCGACGACGTGCTCGGATTGAATTTCATAAAATAAATATTTGGCTGCATAGCCGAAATATAATTCGTATCGATCCATATCGCGCCGCCGATTATTGCTTTTTGCTTGGTCGTCCAGCTGTGAAGTTTTGCCCTTGCGGCGCCTGCATTATTGGGGTCATAGTCATATGCGCCGATTCCGAAGAAATTGTAATATCCCTCATACCCCGAAACCATGCCCTGCGCAAGCTTGCTTCCGCCGTTGCCCGACTCTATCGAAGCGCGCGCCGTAACGAAGTAGGGGGAAAGATGAGAAGTCTCGCCCGCGTTCAGCGCATAATAGGAGAATACGTCATGCGCTATGTAACGGTCGTTCCATATAGCCTGTATTCCCTCTGCCCTGTACTCAATATTGGGGTTGTAGGTCGCATCCTCAAACATGAAAATATTTTTTTCATCAAGGAAGTTTTCGGGATTTACCGCGTATGCTATCTGTTCTCTCGATGCCGCAACTCCCGTGTTGTCAAGTACAGAAGTCTTGCCGCCCACCTGCGAATCAACGTATTTGTCAAAGGTGGTACCCGCTTTTACAAACTTAAATTTCCAGTTTGGATATTTTTCGCGGAGAATATCTATTTTTTCTCTGTAATTATCAGGGATCTGCGTTTCAACGTAGCCTGTGTTGACCTTGTCTTTTTCGACAAGGAACGTTTTGGCTACGTTCTCGTCGTCAATGGTCTGTACTCTGTACTTGCTGTCTTCTTCGCCGATAACAAGCACCTTCTGACCTTTTTTAAGAACGTCAGCCTTTTCAAGCATCTTGCCGTAGTATACGTGACGCGTCGGGTCTGTGATGACTATCGTGACTGTACGCTTGACTCCGCCGATATTAACCGTCAGATCGACCGTGTTGCGCCCCGGCATGAGAGGAAGCGTGTCACCAAGCTTGACCGTTACGGCATTGCCGTTCTGGTGTGTGACCTTTATTTCCACCGCAGCCTCTTTGGGCGAGTACATAACGTCGGATATCTTCTTTTCGTCAAGCGACTTGACAGTTGCCGTGTAAAACTCGTTATCCTCGGTAAAGCCCGGCTTTAATTCAAAGCCGAACGTCTCAATGTCAAGCACGGTAATATTGGTATGCTCAAAAATAAATGAATACTCAGCGCCGCTGTTTTCACCGCTGTACGAATATAGTGACATTGCATACGCGCCCTCAAGTCCGTACATGGATATAGCCTCAGGCTTTTGGGCGCTGTAAACGTACTGACCTAATATTTCGTGTTTCTTATTATAAATAACGACGTTTATATCGTGCGATGCGGTTATAAAACGCACCACCGACTTGTTTATCTCGTTTGTGATGTCAGCAGGTAAAACAAAATAATCGTCGTCACCGTAATAGTCAAATCTTCCCGCGACCTGCTGATTTATCGCAGGGTAGGGCATCTGCCACATCCACTCGTTTTCGTCAGACGAAAGCTTTACCGAAAATGGCTTTAACGCATCCTGATACGAGCCTGTCACACGCAGATAGTATTTCGCAGGTCCTCTGCCCTTGTACTTTATCTCAACGCTTTCGCTTGCGTTGAACGCGGTCGTTATCGTGTTCATCGAGCTGTCGTAAAGCTCGTACTCCACGCGACCCGTAATACCGCCAAGAAGTACACTTAAAAACTCGTTACTTGTGCTGAACTCAAAGTAGACCGAATCCAGCTTGTCTGTAAATGCGGCGTAGTATGTATTACCTTTTACAATACGGTGCGGGGTAAGGTCGCTGTGTCCGAGCACACCTGTGTTGAGTATAATATCGAAGGTATCTTCCTTGGGTACCTGCGCGCCGCCCTTTAAGGTATACACGTTGTCGGTGAGCGACAAAAATTCAGTACACTCTCCGCCATACATCACCACGTTACGCGTGCCTGTGTAGCAGGTGGAAATATCGGGGAGTACCGTAAGTTCCTTTTTTGTAAAATCGGTCGTTACGATATTTTCCGCGATCTTAATATTTTTGACCTTGTCGGGCTTTTTCTGTTTTCTGTATGTCGAGAGCTGGTCGCGCTTGTAAAAAAAGCCCATTTCCGAGTTTGTAACGTATTCGGGCTCGTCAAAAGCCTCAAGATCGCCAACCTCGTCTAATATGTAATTGTCTTCTTTTGGAATTGCAAGTAAGCAAAGCACTGCAACAATAAGACAGGGAATAACAATAAGCAGTGTCTTGAACAGTTTAATATGCAACACCTCCCTTTATAAAACATTCTAATATATTTCAAAGTATAAATCAACTGTAAAATTTTAAATATTTGTTGTAAATTTTACGTGTTTGTTGTATAATTGAAAAATCAAGTATATTGAGAGGAAAAAGAAATGAAAAGAACAATTTCAGTTGTATTGCTTGTCTGCCTCTGTCTTACGCTTATGGCAGGCTGTAAAAAAGAGGACGGTCCGCTCTATAGCTATAAGGACCTGTCTGAGTACGTCGAGGTGGGTAACGTTATCGGCCTTAAGTATACGCTTGAGGTTGCGCCTGTAACTGATGATGCCGTTAACAGCTTTGTTAACAGCGCGCTTAAGGAAAAGGGCTACGGTGAGGAAAAAGAGATCACCGACCGTGCCGTACAGAACGGTGATACAGTAAATATCGACTTTGTCGGTAAAAAGGACGGCGTTGCGTTTGAGGGCGGCACCTCACAGGGCTATGACCTTGTTATCGGCAGTAACTCGTTTATCGAAGGCTTTGAGGCGGGTCTTGTCGGTGCCACTGTCGGTGAAACGAGAAATCTTGACCTTAAATTCCCCGAAAACTACGGTAATGATGAGCTTAACGGCGCCGCAGTAGTGTTTGAAGTTAAAGTTAATGCTATCAAGGCAACAGTTTATCCCGAACTTACCGATGAGATCGTTGCAGAGATATCCGACAGCAAGACCGTGGCAGAATATCTTAAGTATGCAAACGATCAGGTTGTTTCAGCCAATCAGCAGACTGCTATAAAAAATGCAAACGATTCTGTCTGGGCGCAGGCTATGGAAAATCTTAAGATCAACAAAATTCCCGACAGAGAGTATAAATTCTTTGAGGAATATGCGCGCGAGGATTATGAAAACTATGCCGCAAGCTACGGTGTGACGCTTGATGACCTTATCAAGCAAAGCGGTCTTACAAACGAGCAGTTTGAGCAGGAGATTGCATCTTATGCAAAGGGTTATGCTGAGTTTTATCTTGCAAACGTTGCAATCGCGCGTAATCAGGATATCGAAATAACGGATGCAGAGTATGCGACAGGTCTTGAAAACTACGCAAAGCAGAACAACTACTCGTCAGCAAAAGAGGCTGAAAATTCAATAGATACAGAGATATTCAAGCTGTCACTTCTTGCTGAAAAGGTGCTTAACTATCTTGTTGAAAACGCTGTGGAGGCATAAGTTTGAAAATGAATTTCAAACTTATATAATTTAACGCCGATTTTCTTGCCGCTTTCACGGCAACCGAAAATCATGGCACT
>JAZPZR010000025.1:0-6746 GCA_045544795.1 Eubacteriales bacterium | reverse complement strand
AAAAGATAATTGAGGAGCTTGAGGTCGTAACTCCGGGCACCTCTACCCCCGTACGCAGTCTTTCGGGCGGTAACGTTCAGAAGATACTTGTCGGACGTGAGATTGCGTCCTCTCCCACCGTGCTTATGGCGGCATACCCCGTCCGCGGTCTTGATATAAACTCTTCCTACACGATATATAACCTTCTCAACAAGCAGAAGCAGAAGGGTGTTGCAGTAATCTTCGTCGGCGAGGACCTTGACGTACTGACAGCGCTCTGTGACAGAATTCTCGTTATCGGTTCAGGCTCTGTCACGGGTATTGTCGACGGAAGACAGGCAACAAAAGAGGAGATAGGACTTCTTATGACAAAATCAAACAAGGAGGAAAGCGCAAAGTGAGTAAATCAAAAAAGGCAAGTGAACCGCTTTTTCACATTGTAAAGCGCGACTCTCTCGTTTGGTGGGAGTCGTGGATAGTAAGAGTGATCGCAATTGCACTGTCGCTTGTTGTCGCAGGCGTTGTCACCTACTTTATAACAGGTCTTAATCCGTTTGCGGTCTACGTAAAAATGTTTGAGGGTAGCTTTTTATCCTCACGCCGATTCTGGAAGCTTTTGCAGGGCATCGCGATGCTTTTGTGTATTTCGCTTGCGGTAACGCCCGCATTTAAAATGAAGTTCTGGAATATCGGCGCAGAGGGTCAGGTGCTTATCGGCGCTTTGGCATCGGCTACGGTCATGTTAAAGCTCGGCGGTAAAATGCCAAACGCCCTTCTTATAATAGTCATGCTTGTTGCGGCTGTCGTTTCGGGCGGTATCTGGGCGTTCTTCCCCGCATTTTTTAAAGCGAAGTGGGGTACTAACGAAACTCTGTTCACACTTATGATGAACTATATTGCAATTCAGATACTCAACTACTTCTCGATGGTATGGGCTGTACCCAAGGGCTCAGGCAAGATAGGTATTATCAATCAGAACACCGAGGCGGGCTGGCTTCCTGCAATTTTCGGCAATAAATACCTTATCAACGTTGTGATCGTCGCGCTTATAACCGTTGCCATGTATATCTATCTTAAGTACAGTAAGCACGGCTATGAGATATCTGTCGTGGGCGAAAGCCGTAACACCGCAAAATATATAGGTATCAACGTTAAAAAGATAATCATCCGTACAATGATAATTTCGGGTGCTATCTGCGGTATCGCAGGCTTTTTGCTTGTATCGGGTACCGACCACACGGTAAACTCACAGACTGCGGCAGGCCGCGGCTTTACCGCCATCATCGTTTCCTGGCTTGCAAAGTTCAACCCGCTTTATATGATACTCACCTCGTTCCTTATCGTATTTTTACAAAACGGCGCGACGGAGATATCAACGCAGTTTGACCTTAACCACTCGTTTGCGGATATTCTTACGGGTATTATTATATTCTTTATCATCGGTTCGGAGTTCTTTATAAACTACAGCATCAGATTCAGAAAAAAGGAGGGTGACCGCAATGCTTAATTTCATAACCAACGCAGTTGTACAGGGTATCCCTCTTATCTTCGGCTCGACAGGTGAGATAATCACCGAAAAATCGGGTCATCTCAACCTCGGTATCCCCGGTATTATGTACGTCGGCGGTATTTCGGGTGTTATCGGCGCTTTCTTTTATGAAAACGCTTTGGGCGAGGCAATAAATCCGTTTCTTGCGGTACTTATCCCGCTTTTATGCTCTGTTGCAGGCTCGGCTCTTATGGGTCTTCTTTACTGCTTTTTAACAGTAACGCTACGCGCAAATCAGAACGTAACGGGTCTTGCGCTCACCACCTTCGGTGTCGGTATCGGTAACTTTTTCGGCGGCTCGCTTATCAAAATTTCGGGCGCTGACGTTCCCACCGTTTCAACTCCCCTTACAAGCCTTGTATTCCGTACAAAGCTTCCGTTTGCGGACAGCCTCGGCGCTGTCGGTAAGGTGCTCTTTTCCTACAGCTTCCTTGCCTACTTTGCAATCATTATTGCTTTTGTTACGGCTTACATTTTAAAGCGCACACGCGTCGGTCTCAAGCTTCGCGCAGTCGGTGAGGATCCTGCAACTGCAGATGCGGCAGGTATCAACGTCACCCGCTATAAGTACGTATCAACCGTTCTTGGTAGTGTCATCGCAGGTCTCGGCGGTCTGTACTACGTTATGGACTATGCAAAGGGTCTGTGGTCAAACGATGCGTTCGGCGACCGCGGCTGGCTTGCTATCGCGCTTGTTATTTTCGCTATCTGGAAGCCGGGCATCGGAGTTCTCGGTTCAATGCTCTTCGGCGGTCTTCTTATCGTGCATAACCGTATCACGGGCCTTGGCATGGAAGCGCAGGAGCTTTTCAAGGCTATCCCTTACGTTGTAACACTTGTCGTGCTTATCATCACAAGCATGCGTAAAAAGCGTGAGTATCAGCCGCCCGCATCACTCGGTACAAACTATTTCCGCGAAGAAAGATAAATACTACCCCTCACCGCTTTTGTGAGGGGTAATTTTAAAGGAAGATCTATGATATACGATATTGCAATAATCGGCGGTGGGGCGGCAGGCCTCTTTTCCGCAATATATATCAAAAAACAGCGTCCCGACCTGTCGGTCATTCTGCTTGAGGGTCTTGACCGTGTCGGTAAAAAGCTGATAACGACGGGCAACGGCAGATGTAATATTACAAATAAAAACGCATCCGTCAAAGACTACCACGGCGCAAGCGCCGATTTTATAAAAAACGTGTTCGACCGCTTTTTTGTAAGTGACGCGGTGGAGTTTTTTAATAAGATCGGTATTGAGACCGTCTTTGAAAAGGACGGCAAGGGTTATCCCGCGTCATTCCAGGCATCAAGCGTTGTTGACGCCATGCGTCTTGCGTGCGACGAAGCGGGGGTAAAAACGCTCTGCTCTTTTTACGTAAAGGATATAAAGGCGGGAGATACTTTTGTTGTAAAGTCGGAAGACTCGCAGATATGCGCAAAAAAACTGCTTATGACAGGCGGTCTTTTATCGGGCGGTAAAAAGGTGGGCAGTGACGGCTATCTGCTCTCGCTTGCAAAAAGACTGGGTCATAAGACGGTAAGCGTCACCCCTGCGATCGTGCAGATAAAGACTGATACTGCTATCACGCGTCAGTTAAAGGGAATAAAGCTTAACGCAAGCGCGGCTCTTTTGCGGGGAGAACAGATACTCCGCCGCGAATACGGAGAGGTACTGTTTACAGACTACGGTCTGTCAGGCCCGCCGATACTGCAGTTGTCGCGTGAGGCTGTGTCAGGTACCGTGATCTCGCTCGATCTCTTTCCCGAAATGACCGAAAATGAGCTTTTTGATATGCTGAAAACACGCTCGGCAAATATTTCAGTAAGGGCTGCCGAAAACTATCTCACAGGGCTTGTAAACAAGCGCGTGGGACAGGTAATCCTCAAATACTGCGGTATAAAACCGACGCTTTTATCGGGTGATATCAAAAACCATAGAGAAATTGCAAAAATGCTTAAAAATATGCGCTTTGAGGTTACGGGGAATACAGGCTTTGCAAACTCGCAGGTGTCGGCAGGCGGTATTTCCCACAAAGAACTGTCAGACAGCCTTGAAAGCCGACGCGTGCGCGGACTTTTCTTTGCGGGCGAAATAATTGACGTGGACGGTGACTGCGGCGGCTACAATCTGCAATGGGCGTGGTCGAGCGGCGCTGTCGCGGCGGAGGGGATGCTCTCATGCTTTTAGTAAATAACGTAAGCCTTCCGCTTGACTGTACTTTCAGTAAAAAAGAGGTTGCAAAATACCTTAAGTTAAACGAAAAGGATATAATTTCCTTGAGGCTTCACAAAAAATCAGTCGATGCGAGAAAGGGCGTCAGCTTTTGCTGTTCCTTTGTGCTTGATGTCAAAAACGAGCAGTATCTTTTAAAGCGCAACAAAAACGCATCCGTCTACAAAAAAACCGAATACGAGTGGAAAAAGTGCAGCAGCAGCGTCCGCCCCGTTGTCGTCGGCTTTGGTCCATGCGGTATGTTCTGCGCACTCACTCTTGCGCGGGCGGGACTGCGCCCTGTTGTGCTTGAGCGCGGACGCGAGGTGGAAAAGCGCATGCGGGACGTTGACAGCTTCTGGAAGGGCGGAAAACTCGATCCCGAATCAAACGTACAGTTTGGCGAAGGCGGTGCAGGCACCTTTTCTGACGGCAAGCTCAACACAGGCATAAAGGATATACGTTGCCGTACGGTGCTTGAGCAGTTTGTAGCTTTCGGCGCGCAGGAAAATATTTTAACCGATGCAAAACCGCATATCGGCACAGATATTCTTGTAAACGTCGTTAAAAATATACGAAGTGAAATTATAGCGCTTGGCGGTGAGATACGCTTTGAAAGCCGTCTTGACAGGGTGTTCATAAAGGACGGCGCGGTTTATAAAATTGCCGTAAACGGAAAAGAAATGCCGTGTGAGTGCCTTTGTCTTGCAACGGGTCACTCGGCGCGCGATACGTTTTTTATGTTAAAAGACGCAGGCTTTAAAATGGAGCGCAAATCATTTGCGATAGGCGCAAGAATCGAGCACAGACAGCGCGATATCGACCGCGCGCTTTACGGTGTGTCTGCAGGACACCCCGCGTTAAAGCCTGCCGATTACAAGCTTGTCACCCATCTTGAAAACGGACGTGCGGTGTATACATTCTGCATGTGTCCCGGCGGTGTCGTTGTCAATGCGTCAAGTGAAGACGGGATGCTTGCGGTAAACGGCATGAGCTACAGCGCGCGGGACGGAGAAAATGCCAACAGCGCTCTGCTTGTTGAGGTAAAGCCGTCCGACCTTGAGGGTGACGACGTGCTTGAGGGCGTACGCTTTCAGCGTGAGGTTGAGAAAAAAGCGTACGGGATAAAGAATGGCGCGATGCCTGTATGCTACGTCGGTGATATCACGGGCGAGGATGTGACCGACCCCGTTATGCCTACCGTAAAGCCGGATACCGTAAAATGCGATATAAATGCGGTGCTTCCGCCTTTTGTGGCAGACAGCATAAAAGAGGCACTCTGGCAGTTTGAAAAGAAAATACGCGGATTTTCAGGCGCTGATGCCCTGCTCACCTTTCCCGAAACAAGAAGCTCGTCACCTGTACGTGTAATACGCGATAAGAACTATACCGCCGTCGGAATTGACGGTGTTTATCCCGCGGGCGAGGGCGCAGGCTATGCAGGCGGAATAACGTCCGCCGCGGTCGACGGCATGCGCGTCGCCGAGGCAATAATAGAAAAATTAAGATAAATTATGCTTTGTCGGGATGGTAAAATTGCCTGAACCGCAAAATACGCACTTGCAAAACCCAGCTCCCTCTGACGAGGGAGCTGTCGCGAAGCGACTGAGGGAGAGAACAGCATAGGAATTACTGCTATTTTGGTCTCTCCCTCCGTCTTTTGCCTACGGCAAAATCCACCTCCCTCATCAGATGGAGGAGGGTTGGTGCATCACATGAACGCACCGATAAATCATAATTTACGCACAATCTTTGTAGATGTTTTGTACGAATTAAAACGGACAATCCGGAGGCCCCGTCCTACAATACACCAATTATATCTCCCCGACAAACAACAAATGGCTATAAAAACACAAGGTTTTTATAGCCATTTTTGTAATTTAACGTTTTAAAACGCACGCTCATCAGGACAAAACACGTTAGTTTGTGCGTTGTGTCTTATATTATTATCACATCTGGGGCAGTCGGTGTATCCATTAGGATACCACGGACGGAAGCCTAAATCGGAGGACTGATAATCAAAAACAAGACCGCATCTTTCACATTTCGTTGTAAAAAACGGATTATTCATATCCATCGGAAGCATCATAGACAAATCATGTCGCGGAAATTCTTTTGAACGGCAGAGAGGGATCAACCCCGTAATAAACAACACCGCTCCACCCGGCAAAAACGTTATACAGGTCATCACGAACGAGAGCATCTGATCATCATCTGGACCGTAATCTGCAAAGCTTGCAAAAAAACCTATAAATATAATCATCGTCAGTAACAATAACACCGACCCGATTATGAGACGGACGATAGGGCCTGCGCCCGTTTTTTTCTTGATATTACCACCGTGAATGTATTTCATAATTGTAAACACTCCTTATTTTGTTTTGTAGCCGAGAGAGATAAGCTTGTCTGTGTAATTTGCATCAGCACAACGCGTTTTCGATCTTTCCTTTTCTTCTTTTAAATAACTGCGCTTTTTCTTAAAGTTCTTTATTCCCGAAACAGCCATACCCAAGCCTGCAATAATAAAAATAATGCCTGCTATAACCATCTTTGGTCGAAAAATCAGAACACCGCCACCGTCTGAAAAACAGAATAAAAAGGCTACTATACCCACTATAAATAAACCAAGTGACCAAAGTGAAACGGGCAACTTATCATCAAAGCTAATTTTACTTATAGCAATTTCTTTACAGTTTTCTCTTAAAAATTCATTTTTACACTCAGGGCAAACCAGAATAGGACAGTTATAGTCCATTTCCCATTCCTCGCTTGCAACAGAGACTGAATGTGAACAATGCGGGCAAGTAAAAATCTTATTCATTTAAACCCTCCTTGATTTATACCAAATACTGATTACTTCTTTCATTATAGTCACATTTATGACTATTGTCAATATATTTTTTTGATTTATGCTTATAATAGTGACTATATTATAAGGTGGTGATACTGTTGATAAGCTATGAACCGTTCTGGAAAACGTTAAAGGAAAAAGGCATGACCACGTACACT
>JAZPZR010000024.1:0-8065 GCA_045544795.1 Eubacteriales bacterium | reverse complement strand
CCGTCTTCTGTACATGTAGCATCCTTGCCCTCAACGTCAACGAGATCGTGAGATGCGGGGATTACTTCGTAGCCTTCCTTGTAGTCACATACTGTACAAGCCTTGTGAGCTGTGTAGCCCTCTTCTGTATAGGTAGGCTCTTTACCCTCAACGTCAACGAGATCGTGACCTGCAGGAATTACTTCCTTACCGAATGTTTCGCCACATACGGAACATACCTGATGTGCTGTATAGCCGTCGGTGTCACACGTCTTGTCTTCGCCCATAACGTCAACAAGCTTATGACCTGCAGGAATTACTTCGTAGCCTTCCTTGTAGTCACATACTGTACATGCCTTGTGAGCTGTGTAACCGTCTTCTGTACATGTAGCATCCTTGCCCTCAACGTCAACGAGATCGTGAGAAGCGGGGATTACTTCGTAGCCTTCCTTGTAGTCACATACTGTACATGCCTTGTGAGCTGTGTAGCCGTCCTCTGTGCAAGTAGCGTCCTTGCCCTCAACGTCAACGAGATCGTGAGAAGCGGGGATAAAGCCGTCGCCTGCGAGCCATGCTTCGAGATCCTCGATAGCAACTGTGCCGTCTGCATCCTCAAAGTAGAGACCGCAGCCTTCGTCAGCACATACGTAGTATGCCTTATGACCGTCTGTTGTACATGTTGCTTCAACTGCAGGAACCTCTGTGAGATTGTGTGCAGGAGCATCTGCAATAATTACGGTGTAGGTGTCACCCTCAACTGTGCCGTCGGGTGAGTAAACGGTAGCCGTAAGCTCAAGACCTGTAGCCGCAGCGTCAAGAGTAAGCGTTGAGTTGCTGTAATCGGTGTAAACCGCATCACCGACTTTATACTGAATCAAATTATGATAGGGGTTATTGAATATCTTTGAGAAGTTAACGCCGTATTTGTAGGTCGTTACGTTTGTCTCTGCATCTGTTGTCGACTTGTCAGTCCAATCAACAGCCTCAAGTGTAGCTGTGATCGTCTTTGCTTCTTCGTCGATAACAACGCCCTCGGCAGCTGTCATCTCATGGATTTCATTAACTGCGATAGCGCCTGCTGCGTCAAGCTTGAAGCTCGGAACTGCAGTAAATACGCCGTAGCCTGTGTCAAGAGTTTCCTCTGTAATCATTGAGAAGTCTGTGCCGAAGAACGCAAGTCTGTCAGCAACTGCTGCATTAACGTCCTCAACGTAGTTTGCAAATACGAGGTTGTCTTCAATAGTATAATTGTATGCAACGGGAACGTTAGAGCTGCTTGAGCACTGGAGAAGGATGTTTCTGTTAGCAGAGTTCATAACGTTACCTGTGATAGTGATATCGCAGTTAATTGTATCGTCGTGACCTGTTACTCCGTATGCCCAGAAGAGACTATACTGTCTTCTTGCAAGATTGCCCTCTGAATCTGTATACTCGCTACCCTCAAGATAGTTATCAACGATGTTGATCTCTGAGAATGACTTGGGATAGAAGTAAAGGAGATTGTCAGAAGCGCCTGTCGTGTGGCCGATACCGCCGATGATGATGTTGTTTTCAAACGTAATTGTGTTTGAATAGCCCTCAGGAAGAGCGTTAGAAACTGTAGCGTAGCTATCAGCGGGAAGTCTCATACCCTCAAAGTGCCAGCCTCTTGGGCTTGCCGCATTAAGGAGACATGAGTTTTTAAGTGTAAAGTTTGAATTCTTAGCTGAGTTCTTAGCATATACTGCCCACTCGTTAAATGCACTTGTTGCGCAGTCAACGTAGAGACCGTCAAACTCAACCGTTGCATACATCGGCTCACCGATAAGGCGGGCTGTAACACCTTTGCCTGTAGTTGCATCGTAAATCGGGATATTTACGTGCATGTTCTTTACTGTAAGTGAATCTGTCTGATCACAGTTATCTCTAAGCTGAGCTGTGTTAGAGGTCTGGAAGAGATATTTTGTGTTACCGCCGGATGCTGCACCGACAGTAAGATACTCACCTGTGAAAAGAACGTTTTCAAAGTGGAGATCGAGATTATCACCGATCTTTCTTGAATAATCCTGTACATGACCCATGATGTTAAAGCCGTACATACCAACCTTGCCTGTCATACCGGCAGTGATAACAACGTTTTTAACCGAGACCTTGTTTAATTCGTATGCTGCGTTGTAGCCCCAGTCTGCACCGTGTGAGGGTGAAGCATTACCGAGACCGTCGGTAATATTGGGGTTAACGTTGTAGTTCTCTGTATAGAGATTGATAGAGCGGTTAGGAGTAAAGTTTGAACCCTTTGTCCATGACTTAACGAGAACGTCAAGTGCATCTGTCTCCTCAATTGATGAGAATGCGTTTACGCCGACTACAAACTCGTAGGGAACACCCTGCCAGGTCTCGTAAATGCTGTTACCCGTAGCATCTGTCGTAGCGTTTTCGGTTATAATTACTGCATCAGGACCGAAGTAGCCCTCTTCAAATTCATAATCCTCTGTAAATACGAGGGGATCAAAGGCTGTGATATTTACCTCGTAGGTACGTGAATAGCCGTTTGCCTCAACCGTGAGGTAGTAGGTCTCAACCGCCAGTGTGAAGGTTGCGCTGTCGATAACGTCAATAACGTTTTCGCCCGCCGCGTCTGTTGACCAGAAGTAAATTGCGTCGTAGTTTCTTGCATAAACCTCAACGCCCTCTGTCGTACCCTCTCTCATTTCGAAGGAGATAGTAGCTGTCTCGTTATTGATAACGAGATTTTCAACGCTGCCGCCTGAGATATCGTCAACGTAGTAATCTGAGCCGTAGATGGTCATTTCCTCGTCGATATACCACTCGTTATCCTTGCCGACAGAAGCCATCCACTCGCCGACGCCGTCATAATCGGAATCACAGAAGCCTTCGTTATAGGTGGGTGTGTTTTCGCCCATGCCGAGATCGCCGAACAGTCTTGTATAGCCGTATGCCTTGTTGTTCGAGAAATCAACGTTGCCTACAAGCGCAATGTCATCGCCCGAAGCGGCATTATCCGGATCGTGATCCATCAGGGCTGTGGTGCTGCCGTATGCATAGAACTCGTTATCCGTTATTGTGAGTGAGTTGAGCGTACCGAGAGCTATTCTTATCGTTCTGTTGTCGCCCACCTTGTAGAATACGTTATTTATTGCCGTAAAGTTATAGTTATGGCCGTCGCCTGCCTCGTATCTGCTGTCCTTACCGCCGAGATTACCGTCGTATCTCAGACATGAGTCGTAGCCGATACCGTTTGTAAAGATACAGTTTGTAACGGTTACGTCAAGGTTGTAGTTTGCGGGCGAGCCCTTTACAAACGCTATGACCTCTCTTTTTCTGCCTGCAGCCTGATGGTCGCAGTATACGTTGTCCAGAAGTATAGTGTTTGCAGACTGCTCATTAAGTATCTGATTTGTAGCAGCCTGTTTGATATAGAAGTTTCTGAAGGTGATAGAATCGTTGAGTATCTTACCGAAATCGTGGTCGGTAGAGTTAGAAACTCTGGGAGTATCACCGTTGTAGATACTGGTGCCGTTAAAGCCTGTACCGTCAGCTACAACGTTTTCAAATACAAAGTCGAAGGTCGCATAATCCTTACCTGCGCGCTTATTATCGTAGATAGTTGCGGTAAGGGTAACGCCGTTAAAGGTAACGGTGCCGTCGATATCGTCACGGACGATAACTCTGCCTATCGTTGTACCGTTTTCGTCCCAGTCAGCGCTTATGTCTGCATGGAAGCCGTTTTCGACCGAAGCATTTGCCTTATCAACAGGGTCGATGCCTGCGTTTGAGCCGTAAACGGTGGTAGGATATGTAATACCGAGACCTGTAGAGAAGTCCTCGCCTACAAGAAGGATATTGCCGTTTTCAGCCGTTGCCTGCGCTGCGCGGAGGTCGATACCTACGTCGCCCGCATATGTCCAGTCCGATGCCTCTTTATAAGGGAATACGTTCACGTTATCAACGGTGAATTTGTAAAGCGTGCCCTTAAATTCAGCGTAGAATTTGCCGTTGTTTACAACTATCTCTTTACCCGGAATTATAGCAGTATTATCTGCCAGAAGCTGAATACCGTTAAGGTCGATGCCGTTTGCAAGCGCTTCGTTAAAGCTGGGAGCGTCGATACATACAACGGTTACAGTGTAGTTCTGTGTAGAAGCTGTCTTGATAGCGTCGTCTTCTGTATTGTAATAGGTTCTTACGTAGAAGGTGTCTTCGCCGTTTACCGTTGCTATGTCAAATGACTCGATAAGCTCGGCAAAGTCTTCTGTTCTTGACATTTCAATTACCGCTTTTTCGTCATAGGTCGTAAATGAAGCGGGAGTGATAATGCCTGTGTTTTCGGGAGCGTCGATATTGATAGTAGAATCACCTACGGCAGCAGAAGTACCCTCGCCTGCATCAGCTGCAGTGACGGTCGTGCCGTTCATATGATACTGCATATCATAATCGTAGTAAGAATTCTTACCTGTCCAGTCCCAAGCCCAAGTTGAATCGGAAACTGTACCGGTGGGAGTGCCGCTGGATGCAAACGTGACCTCCTTACCCATGCCGTCAACCGACGTTGAGTAGAAGTTGCCGCTGAAGTCATAATCCAAAAGCTCGTTTGCCTGAGCCACGGTATAAGCCGTGTTCGGAGGGATAGCTTTCAAAGTACCGATAACACGGTTGCCGTTGAACTTGATAACGTTCATACCGCCGCCGATATACTTCTGGTTACCGTTGAACAGGTTGTTCATGCCTGCGCCTGTTTCGGCATTTATGATTCTGTCATGATAAATAATATTATCCTGAATGTTGAAGGTAAGCTTCTCGTTAGATGCGTTGGATGATTTAAGCTCTGCACTTGCAGAACCGTAGTTTGCAGAAAGCTCGTTATTCTTCAAATAGAAATAACCGTAGTTTGCAGAGCCTGCGTTGTAAAGAAGTGAGTTCGTAAGATTGAAATCAAACGAAGTCATGCCCTTGTTGTTGGCATCGGCATTGAAGAAGAAGGTCTCCTTCGTGCTTTCACCGATAACGCACTCGTTAATTGTGATCTTTGCCGTGTTGTATCTGCGTGTGGTATGAACAAAAGGTGTAAAGAAAGCACCCGACGTGTTCATGCCCGCAAAATATGAATTGTCAACCCAGATCTCATCAAAATACTTTTCACCAAGCTTTGTAACACGCTCTGAACGCATGTTTGTAATTTTTGCGTACTGGTGATAGTTGGTGGTATTCCATGATGAAATGATTATAGAGCTGTTATTGATACAGTTGTCTACGTAGAAGGTAGAGCTTCTCTTTGCAGTAGCGTCTGCCTTGTAGCTGACGCCGCCGTAATAGTAGGTCTTGTTTGCGTCTGTAGACGTGTTGGATATCTTTCCTACAATGGTCGCACCGTCAACGTAAAAGTCTACCGTAGCGTCAGCATTTGCCTTGAGTGCCTGATCAAGAAAATACTGCCACTTTGAATCAGCGTCGCTGTATGTATACGTTGGTGTGATCTCGGTGTTGACAGGATTTCCGTCAGCGTCAACGTAGGTTGAGTTCGTGTTCTCGGCACACTCGTTTGTTGTGCCGCGCACTCTTGTTGACTGAGAGATAGCGGGGAAGATAGTTTCAGCGCCGCGCTCCTCGTTTGCAAGCCAGGTTTTGCCGTTTGCCTGGAACCATGCGATATCACGGTCCTCGGCAGCCACCTCGGCGTTAGGTGAGATACCTGCGTTTGCGCCCCAGATGTATGCGGGTGCGGGGACTGTGAACATACCGTCGGTCGAATAGTCACCGGGGCCGAATACGAATACGGGCATTATCGTGAAATAGGTATCAGCGTTGTAATCGCCCGATTCAAATGCCGCGTCATATGCCGAGGCATAGCTGTTGAACAGCTTGTGTGTTTTAGGATTGACCGTCTTTACTTCACCGCGGAAGGTGGTGGTAAGATCAGCCTCGCCTGCAAGCTGCTCATCCGTCCAGTCTTTATTGATAATAAAGGCTGTCTCGAACTTTGCGTCGTAATCAACGGCAGCAGAAGTCTCTTCTGCAAATGCAGGAAGAGTAAATACCGATACCATGGATATCAGCATCAAAACTGCAATGACCATTGATAAAACGCGTCTTGTAGTTTTTCTCATAGTGTTTCTTTCCTTTCCTTTATATTTTAGGATACATTTTAATTTTATATTAAAAATCAAATCAAGTCAAGGAAATTGAGTATTTTGTACAAAACAACTAAACAGCTATAATTAAATTGTGCATTTCTGACAACAAGGCAGCTTATCCCCCGTCATTCCAGCTGCTTTGAAATAAAGGTCGATGCCGCAAGCAGAAGCTTTGCTTCGCTTTCGCCCGCTTGCCTGTCCGCAGAATGTAAAAACACTATCGCACCGAGCAGATCGCCGTTTGAAACAATAGGGGACAGAGCAGATATCATGGGCGAGCTTTTTTCAGAGGTGAGGGGGAGCTCCGCGAGGTCGGAAAGGTAGCTTTTTCTGCTTTCGATAAGCTCGTCAAGCTCGTCACTGATGCTTTTGTCGAGCACGTCCTTTTTACCGCTGCCCGAAAAGGCGATAACGCTGTCGCAGTCGCATACCGCGCAAAAAAGACCCGACACCGAGTGAAGTGACGTGCAAACGTCAGCGGCATAGGTGGAAATATCCGCCACAGGCGAGTATTTTTTAAATATCACCCCGCCCTCCCTGTCGGTGTATATCTCAAGAGGGTCTCCTTCACGAATCCGCATTGTCCTACGAATTTCTTTGGGGATAACAACTCTCCCAAGGTCGTCTATTCTACGAACTATTCCTGTTGCTTTCATATATCAAAAAACTCCTTGCTTTACAAATTTGTACTGTTAGTATCTGTAAAACAAGGAGATTTATACTTACCATTGATTTTAAGTTATAAAATTACACTGCTTAATGTATCACGTAATGAATCTAAAATATCATATTCAACTGAACGCTTTATCATTTTATTGTACTCTATATCATTTTTTTCTTATATTCATTGCAATATGCTTTTGTTACTGCTGTATATAACCTGATGATTTTATTAATCTTATCGCTATTTTCTAAAGCAGATGAAATATTGTTTACATCACGATTATCGCATTCATATTTTGCAAAAGCATCTATTAGGTAATATGGGACAGGCGTTCTTTTGTCTGCGCTTTCCTTTTTTACTTGTTCAGCCCTACGATATAACAAATATAAATCAATCATAATATCATTTGTTACTGAACCGCTTTTAATAAAGTTAATTGCAGTGTTATACTGCTCACTGTTAAATTTCAGCATATTGCTTTTCTTTACATAAGCGACGTGACCGCCGGATACATAGGCATTAATAACCTGTAAAAACTTTTCTAATGGAATAAATACATCGCTCGCTTTTTTGGTTTCAGGAAGTCCAAACTTTTGCAGTTTGATTGAATTTTGTTGTTTTAATTTTGTAGGAGTTTTGTATTTTTCGGAAAAGCGGTTCTTATCGCTCTGCTTTATCAGCAATAAGAATCCTTTATCTTCAAATTCTTTTTGTAATCTTACAAATATGTCAGTGTTTGCAACAAAAGTTTTCTCATCTATCGGATTTTGAGAGTTGTTATAACGCACTATATTTTTATACAAAACATCTTCTGTATAATCAGACTTATCTATTTCAAGAATTTTTAACATAACAAATGTATCTTTATATTCCTTTTCTAATTCGGATGGGTCAACATTCTTCAAAACCTCATAAATTGTGTTTACCGTTTGACAACCATTTACGATTTGAGGGTTTGTAATTTCGAAGCAAGCATTCATATTATACCCCGAAGATTGAGTAGAAATGGAACTCATACTATCGCATATAGCAGTTACACCATTGTTATAATAGAAAAAGTTTTTGCGCTCATCCTTATCCAATAGAGTTGCATACATATTCTTGTTAACGCCTCTATTACCTAAATACTCTCTAATGTTTTTGTCAAAAATCGGATAATTCTTTTCAATTGCATTTCTATAAAGCCTATATATGGAGACAACAGGGGTTAATACATATCGTGCATCTATTATGTTCTCAAGTTTGTAATTTTCGGTATTAATATTTAAAATTGTACCTTTATTGATACTTT
>JAZPZR010000023.1:0-2730 GCA_045544795.1 Eubacteriales bacterium | reverse complement strand
AAAAAAATCTGTAACACAGAAAACACGATAAGGCTTGTAGTTGCCGTAGGCTATTCTGCAGATGACAGTCTCAGGGTTAAAAAAAGAAAGACTCTTGAGGAACTCGTTACAAAGCTATAAAAACAACCCCTTAAAGCGATTTGCTTTAAGGGGTTGTTTTATTCAAAAAAATCTTTGAGGGAACTTATGTATCCTTCCCTATCGATAAGATAACTAAGCCCGTGACCTGCACCCTTGACTTTTATAATTTCTTTTCTGCTTTTACATGCGTTATAGCATTCCACGCTCATGGAACAGGGCACAAAGTCATCATCCTCTCCATGATAGAAAATAACGGGTACATTACATTTTTCCATTGCTTTAACTGCAGACGTTTCCTCAAGATTAAAATGGCCAAACAAAAAAGCGCCTAGTTTTACAAAAGGATACAGCAGATCGGCAGGTAATTTCATTTGTCTGATCACTTTTTTTATAATCTTTTTTGCATCAGAAAAACCGCAATCAGCAAGCACCCCAATCACATTTTCTGGTAATTTGTTACCCGTAGCAATCATAACTGTAGATGCACCCATTGAAATTCCCGTAAGAATAATTTTTACATCATTGCCAAAGTGTGAAATCATAAAATCTATCCACGAAAGACAGTCACGGCTTTCCTTGATACCGAAGGTAATTACCTTCCCTTCGCTTTTTCCGCTGGTTCGTTGATCAACGATAAGGGCGTTTCTGCCAAGTGCAAAGCAACGCTGAACGCCACCGCACAGATCACGCTGTGCGCTGCCTCTGTACCCGTGAAACATGAGTTCTATAGGGGCGTCTTTTTCATATTCATAATATCTGCCGTAAAGCTTTAAGCCGTCAAAAGAACTGATGGAAAACTCCGAGTTCGGCATTTTACTGACTTCTTTCATCCAGCTAACCATAGTTTCACGGTGGGGCTCATATATTTCTCCGTCAGGTATTGCAAATTCATCGTTTTTCTTCTTTGAGCGCTTAACATAAAATGCAAGCCTGAAACAAACGTATGAAATAAGCAAAACCAAAAGCAAACAAACTATAAGAGCAAAAATGAGAAATAAAATCAGTTTCATTATTACAAAATCCTTATCAAACAAAAGGGTTAAACCCATATAGAAAAACCATTTGATCAAAAATTCTCTATTGTGTAAACAACGTCAATTACTTTGCCGTTAGTCAATGTATATCTCACGACAAATCTATAATATCCTGCTTCGTTCATCGCGTACTTATCACCGTTTTTAACGCTGAAATCAGCAGAAAAGGAACTACCGCAGAGCATTTTAAAATCTTCATAAGTTGTATATTCTACGTTATCTTGACCGATACAGCCCCAATAAACTCTGTCAGCAACAGCGCCGGGAACCGCATCAAGATTTACTGTTACCGCTTGCCCTGTTTTTTCAAGAACAGGAGCATTCTCCTCAACGTGAACAGTATAAACAACTTCATGCATCGTTCCGTCTTTTTCATAAACCAGAACGAAATTATAATATCCTGCAGTAACAAGATTATAAACGTCTCCGTCATAGACAGTAAACACAGGGGTGTACGTCTTTGTTTTTAACGCCCTGTCCCAAAAATCGTTAAACCAACTGTACGTCACGTTTTCCTCGCCTATATTGCCGTAATACAGTTTTTTAACGTTTATACCGTTTTCGTTTACTCTGACGGTGTTCCCGTCGATCATAGTAAGCGAGGGAATACCAACCTCAGACGTTCCGTCATAGTAAAACGTATAAACCATATCCTTATACTTATAGTTGTCGATATTGTCGCCGCTTACAATACATTTGAGTACAAATCTGTAATAACCGACCTTGGTAAAGTAGTACGCCTTGTTGTCTCTCGGAGCAAAATCGGCAGTATAATCCGCACCGCACATTAGTCTGAATTCTTCAAACCACTTATAATCAACATACTCTGTTCCGATATATCCCCAATAGACACGCGTTGCCCACGAGCCGAGCATATCGGTTACAACACCGTTTCCCGTATCGTTTAAAATGACCTTGGGCAGTCTATCGTCAGCAATATCCCCCGAAGGCAGTTTTGTTCCAACAGCTGTTTTTGTTTCTGTTACAAAACAATTTTCACAGGTGCGTGTTTCGGTACCGTCAGATTCTTTAGTTGCATCATCATTATATACGTATTCGCTCCATGCATGAGAAGTATTAAAAACGGGGATAAACTCTATCGGATGATCAGGCATTATAAACGTAAGCATTTTACTGCTTGTATCAAAGTCAACAGTATGAGACGTCTCCCATTTGTCAAAACATTTGTCTGTTCCTGATAGCTGAATAGTAATCTCATCTCCTGCATATGCACTTTCCTTAGTTGAAGTACCGCCGGCAACAGTTACGGTATTACCTAAAAACTCATAAAGATAGAACTCAGCAGGATTTGAATTATAGCCGTTTATAAGGCCTCTTGAATTATAATTAAGATAATAAGTTCCGTTAGAAAATGTAAATTTATCACCCGGCATCTGAACGGTTATCGGATCACCTGTCGATGCAAGTGTCGCAGTTGCAGAAGTTGAGCTGTTTCCAATAAACGACATTTCTCCGCCTTCGCAACCGATATACCACGCATTATTTCTATATCTGAGCGTCCAAAGACTGTCGGCAAAATCACTTATACACGTTGACCCGATAAAATCGCCCGTAGCCTCAATATCATAGCCTGTTCTTGTAGAACCGCTTGAGT
>JAZPZR010000022.1:0-20023 GCA_045544795.1 Eubacteriales bacterium | reverse complement strand
TTTACATCCTTTTTCATGTACGAGCCGGAGGTTATCATGATATCCATCGCAAGCGACATGGAGTAAAAAAGCTGACCCATGGCGGAAAGCACCGTCATCACCGAAAAGTTTGAAAAATCAGGCTTTATGTAATAGATAACGCCCTCCCATGCGCCCGGTATAAAGCATACGTATACCGCGATACCGACAGACAGCAGAACAAGCACCGGCATCATGACCTTGCTCACCTTTTCAATGCCCTTTTGTACGCCGAGCATTACCACAAGCACGCTTACTGCGATGTAAATTACAAACCATATTATCGGCTCGCCCACGCGCGAGGTGAACTCACCGAAAAAGCTGTCGCTTGCCGCGGTACTTCCGTTACCTGTAATATAAAGCGAAAGATACTTTGACACCCATCCGCCTATTACCGAGTAGTAGGGCAGGATTATTGCGGGAATGAGCACTGCTATAACACCCGCAAAGCCAAAGCGCCTGTCAAGCGCGCCGTATGCGCCAAGAGCGCTTTTGCCTGTTTTTCTGCCCAATGCGATCTCCGCCGTCATAAGCGCAAAGCCGAAGGTTATTGCAAGCAATATATACGTGAGAAGAAATATTCCGCCGCCGTACTTTGCCGCAAGATAGGGAAAGCGCCATATGTTACCAAGTCCCACAGCAGACCCTGCCGCCGCAAGTACAAATCCTATCTTTCCTGTAAAACTGCTTTTTTTCTGTTCCATTTTTTCCTCTTATTTTGATTTCGCAAACTGTGACTCCCACAGCGTTTTGTAAAAACCGCCCTGCTTTATAAGGCTGTCGTGGTTGCCCTGTTCTATGATGTTTCCGTCCTTCATTACAAGTATAACGTCCGACTCGCGTACCGTTGACAGACGGTGCGCCACGATAAACGCGGTACGTCCCGCCATCAGCTTTTTGAACGCGCGCGATATGCGGACCTCGGTACGTGTGTCGATCGACGAGGTTGCCTCGTCAAGTATGAGCATGGGCGGTGACATGAGCATGATTCGTGTTATCGACAAAAGCTGTCTTTGTCCTTCGGACAGCGAGATACCGCCCTCACCGATAACCGTGTCGTAGCCGTCGGGCAGTCTTTTTATAAAGCTGTGCGAGTGCACCGCTTTTGCCGCCTCGATTATCTCGGAAAGCTCTGCGTCGGGTCTTCCCATCGCGATGTTTTCTCTCACCGTGCCTGACTTGAGCCACGTGTCCTGAAGAACCATACCGAATGATGCGCGAAGGCTCTGCCTTGTCACCCCGTTTATGTCGGTGCCGTCAATTCTGATCTGCCCGCCCTTTACGTCGTAAAAGCGCATGAGCAGGTTAATAAGCGTCGTCTTACCGCAGCCCGTAGGTCCGACTATTGCTATGTGTGAGCCTGCCTTTACCTCAAGATTTAAGTCCTTAATAAGAATTTTATCATCGGTATAGCCAAAGCTTACGTTTTTAATTGAGACGTCACCCCGTACCTTTTCAAGCGCCCTGTCAGTATCCGCGCTCTCAGGCTGTGCATCAATAAGCTCAAAAAGACGCGAAGCGCAGGCAAGCGAATTCTGAAATTCGGTAATAACGCCCGAAATCTCGTTAAACGGCTTGGTGTACTGGTTGGCGTAGCTTAAAAAGCTTACCACACCGCCGACTGTCATGTAGCCCGCAAGCGCAAGGAATGCGCCTGCAAGCGCCACCGCCGCGTAAACCATGCTGTTTACAAAGCGGGTGGACGGATTGACAAGCGAGGAGTAAAAGGTTGCCTTGAACGCGCAATTTTCAAGCCTTGTGTTTATTTTATCAAAATCGGCTTGCGCCTGTGCCTCACGGCAGAAAGCCTTGACCGTTTTCTGATTTGCTATCATCTCGTCAATAAACGCGGTCTGCTCACCCCTCGTTTTTGACTGCTCTGTAAACATCGAGTAGGTGCGCTTTGAAATAAAGCGGGAGACCACGATGGAAAGCGGTGTGAGTGCCACGACGATAAGCGCCACCCACGGTGATATGGTCAGCATAAAAACAAGCGTGCCGACAATGGTCATGATACCTGTGAAAAGCTGTGTAAAGCCGAGAATAAGGCCCTCGGAAAACTGCTCCGCATCGGTGCTGACACGGCTTACGATATCACCGTGGCCGTGCGAGTCGATATATGAAATGGGAAGCTTTTGTATCTTTTTAAAAGCACGTGAGCGCAGGTCGCGTACCGTGTTATATGCAACCTTGTTATTGATGACGTTGATTATCCACTGAAGCACCGCGGTGATGACCGTTGCAACCCCGACGGCTGCAAGAATTTTTATAACACCTGCCATATCAACGTTGCCCTTATCTACGATAAGGTCGACGGCACGGCCGACAAGAATGGGTATCAGAAGTGTAAGCGCAACTGTAACGGCGCAGAATATGAGTGACAGCGCAAGCCACAGCCTGTATTTTGAGACCGCGACGAGAACGCGTTTTAACGTTTTATTAGTTTTCATCGCCATTCTCCTTTTCAAACTGCGTGTAGTATATCTCGCGGTATATTTCAGAGCTTTCCATAAGCTCTGCGTGTTTGCCCATAGCCGAGATCTTACCGTCGTCAAGCAGAATTATCTTATCCGCCTGCATGACCGACGATGCGCGCTGTGACACGATGAACACGGTATTGTCAAGCGTAGCAATTGCCTGACGGAGTGCGGCATCGGTTGCAAAGTCGAGAGCAGACGCGCTGTCGTCAAGAATGAGTATCGGCGCGTTTTTTACAAGCGCGCGGGCAATTGTGAGGCGGGCGCGCTGTCCGCCCGACAGGTTTTTACCGCCCTGCTCGATCTTTGCGTCAAGTCCGCCCTTGGCATCAACCACGTCGATTGCCTGTGCAAGCGATACTGCTCTCATCAGCGCATCGTCGTCGGCGTCCCCCGCGCCCCATAACAGATTTTCACGTATAGTGCCCGAAAAGAGCGTTGCCTTTTGCGGTGTGATTGCCACGTTTTCACGTATAAATCGCTTTGAAAGTGTGGAGATATCCTTGCCAAAAAGCGTTATCTCACCCGCGCTTGCCCCGTAAAATGCGGGAATGAGGTTTACAAGCGAGGTCTTGCCGCTTCCCGTACCGCCGATAATACCGACAGTTTCACCGCGTTTTACGCCAAAGCTTATATCCTCAAGCGTACTGTCACCCGCACCCTCGTAGCAAAGGCTGACGTTTTTGAACTCAAGTATGTTTTCTGAATTTATATCGGCGGTATCGCCCTCTTCATTTTCAGGCGCGATATTCATGACAGCATCGATTCTGTGCGCCGATGCCACCGATTTCGTAATGGTGATAATAAGGCTTGCAAGCTTTATAAGCTCAACAAGTATCTGCGTCATGTAGTTGTAAAGCGCTACCACCTGACCCGTTGTAAGAATCCCTGCATCGACCTTAAGCGCGCCTGCATATATGAGCCATACGATGCCTGCGTTTATTATGATGTAGGTGACGGGATTCATAAGCGCCGAGATACTGCCTACAAACTTCTGCGCAGAGGAGAGCAGGTCGTTTTTGGAATCAAACTGTGAAATTTCGCTTTCTTCTTTATTGAATGCGCGAAGCACCCGCACACCGCCGAGGTTTTCGCGGGTCGCGCGTACCATGCCGTCAACGCGGGTCTGTACCCTCTTGTAAAGCGGTATGGATATAAGCATTATACCGAATACCACGACAGACAGCGCCGCAATCGTGACGACGAAAATGAGCGAGCTCTTTTTGTCAATGGTAAACGCCATTACCGCCGCGCCGATAACGACGAGCGGTGAGCGCAAAAGCAGACGTAGAGTGAGGTTTATTCCCGTCTGCACCTGATTGACATCCCCCGTGATTCGTGTAATGAGGGTGGATACGCCTATCTTATCAAGGGTCTTATAGTCAAAGCCCTGTATTTTATCAAATATTGCCGAGCGAAGCTTTGTCATACTGCCGACCGCCGCGCGCGCCGAAAAATACTGCGCCGTAACGGAAAATATAAGTCCGATAATGCCGAGACTTACCATAAGTAAACACATTTTTATGATGTACCCGCTGTCCTTTTGCGAAATACCGCGGTCGATTATATTTGCAACTACAAGCGGAATAAACAGTTCAAATGCCGCTTCGAGCAGTTTGAAAAGCGGACCGAGAATACTTTGCAGCTTGTAATCGCGAAGATGCTTAAGTAAAGTTTTCATTTTATCACCTCAACCTTGCTATTATATACCATATTAATAGTTTTTTCAATAGTACGTGTTGATATTCAACTTGCGGTTTGTCGGGGAAGATGTAAGGAATAGGGAAAATTGTTTGGAAGTAGCAAAGAGCATATAATAAAAGGGAAATATCGATAATTCGATATTTCCCTCTTTTTATTTCACTATTGTTTTTGATTTTTATGTTTTTACTTTTAATTGCTCTTTGCGGTTCGGGCAATTTTACCAGCCCCGATTATAACGTCGCTGCCATAACGGCTTTGATAGTATGCATTCTGTTTTCCGCCTCGTCAAATACGATTGAACGGTTGCTTTCAAATACCTCGTCTGTCACTTCCATGCAGTCGATACCAAAGCGCTCATGTATCTGCTTGCCTATGCCTGTGCCAAGGTCGTGGAACGCGGGCAGACAGTGCATGAACTTGCAGTTATCTCCCGCCATATTCATAACGTCCATCGTCACGCGATAGGGAGTAAGCGCCTTTATTCTCTCTTCCCACACCTCGTCAGGCTCGCCCATTGATACCCACACGTCTGTGCAGATTATGTCGGCATCCTTTACAGCGTAGCTTACAACGTCGGTAAACTCAAGTGTCGCGCCCGTCTTTTCCGCTACCTGCTTGCAGGTCGAGATAAGGTCTTTATCGGGGAAATACTTGTGCGGCGCGCATGCAACAAAGTGCATACCCATCTTTGCACAGCCTACCATGTAGGAGTTACCCATGTTGTATCTCGCATCACCCATGTAAACAAGCTTTTTGCCCTTAAGGTCGCCGCCAAGATGCTCTTTTATCGTAAGAAAATCGGCAAGTATCTGTGTAGGATGGAACTCGTTTGTAAGTCCGTTCCATACGGGAACGCCCGCATACTTTGCAAGCTCTTCTACAATCTCCTGACCGAAGCCGCGGTACTCAATACCGTCGTACATTCTGCCGAGCACGCGCGCGGTGTCCGCAATGCTTTCTTTTTTGCCTATCTGTGAGCCTGACGGATCAAGATAGGTCGGATGCATGCCGAGATCAGCCGCCGCAACCTCAAACGCACAGCGGGTACGTGTGCTTGTCTTTTCAAATATAAGCGCGATGTTTTTACCCTCACACAGCTTGTGGGGAATACCCGCCTTTTTCTCCGCCTTGAGCTTTGCCGCAAGGTCTAAAAGTCCGTTTATCTCCTCAGGTGTAAAATCAAGAAGCTTTAAAAAGCTTTTTCCCTTTAAATCCATAGGTAATTACTCCTTACATACGTCAATAATAGTATTTATTGCTTTTTCAAGCAGATCGGTCGGAATGTTGAGCGCGGGCAAAAGTCTTACCTTGTCCTTTGCGGTAAGGCAGAGCACACCGCGGTTTATACATTCCTTTACAACGTCTCCCGCAGGCTTTTTGGTCTTTATGCCTATCATAAGACCCATACCGCTTACCGCTTCAATACCGTCCTTGCCCGAAAGCGCGGTAAATACGTACTCCGATTTTTCTTTGACTTCTTTTAAAAGCGCGTCATCAATTCTTTCAATTACAGAAAGTGCGCCCGCCGCGCAGACGGGGTTTGCGCCGTAGGTAGAGCCGTGGTCGCCAAAGCCGAGAACCTTTTCGCACTTTTCACCCATAAGACATGCACCGATGGGAAGACCGCCGCCAAGCCCCTTTGCCGTTGTGATAACGTCGGGGGTTATGCCGTAGTTCATGTAGCCGTAAAGCTCACCCGTTCTGCCGTTGCCTGTCTGCACCTCGTCTATCATGAGAAGAATATCCTTTTGTTTAAGATATTCCGCAGTTTTTTTAACAAAATCCTTGTCAAGAGCGATAACACCGCCCTCGCCCTGTACGACCTCCATGAGCACCGCGGCAGTCTTGTTTTCTTCAACCACCTTTTTAAGCGCTTCAAAATCGTTTGCGGGAGTATGTACAAAGCCGTCAGTCAGCGGTGTAAACAACTCGTGAAACTTGTCCTGACCTGTTGCCGCAAGCGTTGTGAGTGTTCTTCCGTGAAAACTGTTGACGAGCGTTACTATCGTCGAATACTCCTTGCCCTTTTTATCCTGCGCGTATTTTCTTGCAACCTTTATTGCGCACTCGTTAGCCTCCGCGCCCGAGTTTGCAAAAAATACCTTTTTAAACCCCGTTCTGTCACAAAGCGCCTTTGCAAGCATAGCACCGGGAGCCGTGTAATAGAGGTTTGACATGTGCTGAACCTTGTCAAGCTGGTCACATACCGCTTTTTTCCATATACCGTCCGCGATTCCGAAGGCGGTAACACCGATGCCCGAGCCCATGTCGATATATTCTTTGCCGTTTTCGTCGTAAACACGCGAGCCGTTGCCCGATACTATCTCAATATCAAAGCGGTTGTAGGTGTTTGCAACGTACTCTTTATCAATTGTCTTTATATTCACTCTTTATCACCCTTTACCATTGTACCTGCACCCTCGTTGGTAAGTATCTCCATGAGGATTGAGTGCGGTACGCGTCCGTCCATGATGACCACGTTTTTAACGCCCTTTGAAATTGCCTCGATACAGCAATCCACCTTGGGAATCATACCGCCCGATATAACGCCCTCGTCGTAAAGCTTGTGCGCTTCGGACACCGTGATGTCGGGAATGAGCGTTGACGGGTCGTCCTTATCGCGAAGAATACCCGCAATATCTGTCATCATGATAAGTCTTTCAGCGCCCAGCGCCCCTGCAACGTATGCCGCCGCAGTATCACCGTTTATGTTGTATGCGTTGCCCTCTCTGTCACAGCCGATAGTTGAGATTACGGGGATATAACCCTTTTCAAGCAGGTCGTTTACAGGTCTTATATGTACCTTTACGATGTCACCCACGTAGCCGAGCCGCTCATCCTTTATCTTTGACTCGATGAGCATGCCGTCCATACCCGAAATACCCATGGCTCTTCCGCCCTTCATTTCAAGAAGGTTTACAAGCGTTTTGTTTACCTTGCCCGCAAGCACCATCTGTACGATATCGACAGTTTCCTTGTCGGTTACGCGCAGTCCGTCCACAAACTCAGGCTTTTTGCCCAGCTTTGCCATCATTTCCGAAATTTCGGGACCGCCGCCGTGCACAAGCACTATTTTTACACCGATAAGCCATAAAAGAACGATATCCTCCATGACCTGCTGTTTAAGTGTTTCGTTTATCATGGCATTACCGCCGTACTTTACAACAACGACCTTGCCCGTGTATTTTTTTATGTAGGGGAGCGCCTGTGTAAGTACCTCGGCGCGTTCCGCGTTTGAAAAGTCGTTTATCATGTTCTGTAGTCTCCGTTTATCTTGACGTAGTCGTATGTAAGGTCACAGCCCCATGCGGTAGCGATAGCGTCACCGTCGTTTGCGCCTACGATAATTTCGATCTTGTCCTCAAGCAGAATTTCCTTTGCCTTTTCTTCCGAGAAAGGAATACCCGCACCGTTTTTACAAACGTCAATTACACCCTTTGCAGATGCAAAAGAAACGTCGATCTTGTTTACGTCGACCTCTGCACCGCTGTAGCCGATAGCGCAGAGCACACGTCCCCAGTTAGCGTCGGCACCGAACATTGCCGCCTTTAAAAGACTTGAACAGATAACGCTCTTTGCAACGGTCTTAGCGCATTTTTCATCCCTTGCACCGCTTACCTTACATTCAAGAAGCTTTGTTGCGCCCTCGCCGTCGCCCGCAATCATCTGACAGAGTGCAACGGTCACGCTGTTAAGCGCTTTCATAAATTCGTTGTAATCGTCGCCCTCGGCTGTGACCTCGTCGTTTCCTGCAAGACCGTTTGCAAGCACCGTTACCATGTCGTTTGTCGAGGTGTCACCGTCAATGCTCACCATGTTAAAGGTGTTCTGTACGTCGGATTTAAGCGCTTTTTCAAGCATATCTGCCGAAATGCACGCGTCTGTCGTAATAAACACAAGCATTGTCGCAAGGTTGGGGTGTATCATACCGCTTCCCTTTGCGATACCGCCCATTTTACAGGTTTTACCGCCGAGCGTAAACTCGACTGCCACCTCTTTTGCCTTTGTGTCGGTGGTCATGATAGCTTCTGCCGCAAAATGCGCGTTTTCTGTGCAAAGCCCCTCTGCAAGCTCATTTATATGCTCTTTTATAGGTGTGATATCAAGCGGCTGACCGATAACGCCTGTTGATGCAACGACAACGTCGTTTGCACTCACGCCGAGTGTGTCACCCACAAGCACCGCCATCTGCTCTGCCACCTCAATACCGTTTGCGTTGCAGGTGTTTGCATTACCGCTGTTGCATATTACCGCCTGCGCCTTGCCGTTTTCAAGGTGTGCCTTTGTGACGGTAAGGGGCGCGCCCTTAACAAGATTTGAAGTGTATACCGCCGCCGCATTACAAATGCACTCACTCTTTATAAGCGCAACGTCACGCTTGGTACGGTTTTTGCGCATACCCACGTGCATGCCGTTTGCAATAAATCCCTTTGCGGCGCAAACGCCGCCCGAAATCTCTTTCATATTCTCACTCTTTTCTTTTATATAATAAGTCCCTCGCACTCGTTTGTGCCCATGACTATATTCATATTCTGAATTGCCGCGCCCGACGCACCTTTACCAAGGTTGTTAAAGCGGGAAACAAGCAATATTCTCTCCTCATTTCCGTGTACCGATATCTCCATCGTGTCCGCATCCTCATAAGCGCAGGCTGAAAGGAAACCGCCCTCGTCAATCTCCTCTTTGAAATTGACAACAGGCCCTCTGTAATACTCGGCATAAACTTTTTTGATATCCTCTATACTGCCGTATATATCCTTTGCAAACAGGGGTACGCTCACTTCCATACCGCTGTAGTAGTCAGCAACGATGGGTAAGAACGCAGGCGCGTTTTCAAGACCCGATATCTTTGCCATTTCTTTGAGATGCTTGTGTGTCTGCGAAAGTCCGTACATGCGGGGCGCCGACAGTAAAATGTCAGGCTCCTCCTCATACTCGGCAATCATTTTCTTTCCGCCGCCCGAATAGCCTGTAAGCGAGGTACAGGTAAGAAATGCATCTTTATGCAAAATGCCTTTGTCGATAAGAGGCTTTACAAGCGCCACGTAACCGCTTGCGTGACAGCCGGGGTTTGCAATCCTCTTTGCATTTTTTACTTTGTCGTAGCCGACAAGCTCTGCAAAGCCGTACACCCAATCGGGATTTGTTCTGTGTGCGGTAGAGGTGTCGATAACCACCGTTTTATCGTTTTCAATAAGTGATACCGCTTCTATCGCCGCCGCATCGGGAAGGCATAAAAACGCAATATCCGCCTCGTTTATCGCGCTCTTTCTGGCAGACAGCTCTTTTCTTACCGCGTCGTCAAGAATAATAAGCTCAATATCGTGCCTTGTGCACAGTCTGTCATAAATACGAAGCCCCGTCGTGCCTGCACTGCCGTCAATAAAAACCTTTGTCATTTTATTCATCCTTTATGTATATTATGCACGTTTATCTAAAAATATACGAATATTATACACATATAATATAGCGTTGTCAAGCATAAACATGCATAAAAATTAAAATTTATCTACTTTTATGAGATTGGTGTTGCCCGATATGCCGTTTGTGATACCGCCCGTTATTACAAGTCTGTCACCGCTTGTAAGCGAAAGCGTGTCCTTGGCAATTTTTTTCGCGCTGTAAAAGAGTACGTCGGTCGAATCAAAAGCGTCACTCATTTTTGGTGTCACACCCCATGAGAGCGCAAGCTTGCGCCACGTTTTTTCGTCTGTGGTAATGCCGACGATGTTTGCAGGACAGCGGAAGCGTGAGATCATTCTTGCAGTAAGACCCGAAAGCGAGCAGACCGCGATACCCTTTGCCTCAATGTCGATAGCCATACCGCAGGTTGCGTGTGATATCGCGTCAAGCGTGCTTGCGATCTCAAACTCTGATTCGCGGAAGCGCTTTGCATAGTTGATATTGCACTCCGTCTTTTCCGCAATTTTCGCCATCGCCTCGACCGCTTCTGCAGGATAGTGACCCGCCGCCGTCTCGCCCGACAGCATAACGGCGCTTGTGCCGTCGTAAACCGCGTTTGCAACGTCGGATATCTCTGCTCTTGTGGGGCGCGCGTTGTGGATCATCGATTCAAGCATTTCTGTTGCGGTGATAACGCGCTTGCCGAGCAGTCGGCATTTGGTGATAAGGTGCTTTTGAATAACGGGTACCTCTTCAAACGGGATCTCAACACCGAGGTCACCGCGCGCAACCATGATACCGTCACACTCTTTGCATATCTCGTCGATGTTGTCGATACCCGACCTGTTTTCTATCTTTGCAATAAGGTCGATATCATCCGCGCCTATCTCTTTAAGATAGTTTTTTATGTCAAGCATGTCCTGTCTGCAGGAAACAAATGAGCATGCGATAAAGTCAATGCCCTGCTCCACACCGAATTTTATATCCGCCTTGTCCGTCTCCGAAAGGTACTTTTGCTTTAACACCTTGCCTGGAAAAGACATGCTTTTTCTGCTTGAAAGCTCACCGCCGACCGTGACGGTGCATACAGCCTCCGTATCTGTCAGCGATTTTACGGAAAACTCCATAAGTCCGTTGTTGAGCAGAATTTTATCGCCTATCTCAAGGTCGTGGGGAAGACCCTTGTAGTTAACGCTGACCTTTTTTTCGGTACCTTCGATATCCTCTGTCGTAAAGGTGAAGGTATCACCCTCGTTAAGTGTTATTTTGCCGTCCTTAAACGACTTTATTCTGTACTCAGGACCCTTTGTATCAAGCATTATCGCGATGGGAAGATCCAGCTTTTCGCGTACACGCTTTACAAGCTCAATATTGTTTTTGTGTTCTTCATAACTGCCGTGTGAAAAGTTAAGACGCGCAACGTTCATGCCGTTTTCACACATTTTTGTCAGTACCTGCTCGTTTTGACAGGCAGGACCGATAGTGCAGACGATTTTAGTTTTTCTCATTTTTTCTTTCCTTTTCAGAAGGGTCGATCATGGTAAGGGATATTCTCTTCTTTTCAGTATTGACCTCAAGCACCCATACCTTTACGATGTCACCGACACTCAGTACCTCTGTCGGATGCTTGATGTATTTTTTGGTTATCTTTGAAATGTGCACAAGACCGTCCTGATGCACACCGATGTCGATGAACGCGCCGAAGTCGATTACGTTTCTTACAGTACCCGTAAGCTCCATTCCTGCGCGCAGGTCTTCCATGCTCATAACGTCTGTGCGAAGAAGCGGCTTGGGAAGCTCGTCACGCGGGTCACGTCCCGGCTTCATAAGCTCCTCGGTGATGTCTTTAAGCGTTATCTCACCGATGCCAAGCTCTGTTGCAAGCTTTGACGCGCCGTAGCTTTCTATCGTTTCAGAAAGCTTTGCAAGCTCTGATCTCTTTTTACAGCCGCACTTTTCCAAAAGTTCTTTCGCCGCCGCATAGCTTTCGGGATGTACCGCCGTGTTATCAAGAAAGTTTCTGCTTTCGGGCACGCGTAAAAAGCCTGCGCACTGCTCGTACGCTTTAGGTCCGAGCTTTGCGACCTTCTTAAGCTCGGAACGGGTCGAGAACGCGCCGTTTTCAACGCGGTAGTTTACAATGTTCTTTGCAAGCGCAGGACCGATGCCTGCAACACGTGAGAGCAGGGGAGCGGATGCGGTATTGAGGTCAACACCTACCGTGTTTACGCAGTCCTCGACAACACCGCCGAGCGCCTCACCCAGCTGATTCTGGGGCATATCGTGCTGATACTGACCTACGCCGATAGCCTTGGGGTCTATCTTTACAAGCTCTGACAGCGGGTCCTGAAGACGTCTTGCAATTGATACTGCAGAACGGAGTGAAACGTCGTAATCGGGAAACTCCTCCGCGCCGAGCTTTGAAGCCGAGTAGACCGATGCGCCCGCTTCGGATACCACCATATATGTTATACCCATATCAAGCTCATGTATTACCTCTGCCGCAAAAACCTCAGTCTCATGCGAGGCGGTGCCGTTGCCGATAGCAAACATCTCAACACCGTGCTTTTTAACGAGTGATTTTATTATCGCCTTTGCTTCGGGAATCTTGCTTTTGGGCGGTACGGGGTAGATAACGCCTGTGTCGAGCACCTTGCCAGTGCCGTCGACGACCGCCACCTTACAGCCTGTTCTGTAGCCGGGGTCAAGACCGAGTGTCACCTTGTTTTTAACGGGCGGCTGCATGAGAAGCTGACGCAGGTTTGCAGAGAACAGCTTTATCGCGCCCTCCTCCGCTTTTTCTGTAAGCTCGTTTCTTATCTCGCGCTCTATCGCGGGGAATATAAGTCTGTCATACGCATCCTCCGCCGCGGCATTTACCATGTCAGACATGAGACCCTGACCGTTTACGTGGTTTCTTGTCACTATCTCCATAGCGCGTATTCTGTCAAATTCGACAGATACCTTTAGCATCTTTTCACGCTCTCCGCGGTTTATCGCAAGCGTTCTGTGACCGGGAACTGTACGTATAGGCTCTTCGTACTCGCCGTACATTTCGTACACGCCGAGGTCCTCCTCCGCGCCTGCGGTCTTGAGCGTGCCGTGGGCTGTGCATACTGCGCGAAGCCCCTTTCTTACCGCCGCGTCGTCCGATATAAGCTCTGCAATAATGTCCGATGCACCCTGGAGTGCCTCTTCAACTGACGTAACGCCCTTTTCTTCATCGATAAAGTCCTTCGCAAGTACCGCGGGGTCTGTATCGTTTTTCTGCTCGTAAATAATATCTGCAAGAGGCTGGAGTCCCTTTTCCTTTGCAACGCTCGCGCGCGTTTTACGCTTAGGTCTGTAGGGACGGTAGATATCCTCAATTTCGGTGAGTGTCACCGCGTTTTCAAGTGCGCGTGCGATCTCTTCCGTCATCGCGCCCTGCTCTTCAATGGTAGCGTACACCTTCCGGCGCTGCTCTTCAAGGTTGCGCAGATACTCAAGCCTTTCATAAAGCTGACGGAGCACCTGATCGTCAAGCGCGCCTGTCATCTCCTTACGGTAACGCGCGATAAAGGGTATCGTGTTTCCGTCATCAATCAGCTTTACCGTGTTTTCAACGTGTGTCTTTTTAAGGTCAAATTCTTTTGTGAGTGCTTCAATAATGTCCATTATGCTATTCCTTTGATAAAATTAAATAAGTCCTCGTTTGTGTCTATTATATAGTCCGCGCCGTACTCGTTAAATTCAGCCTCGTTTCCGTAGCCGAACAGCACCGCGGCGCATCTGATACCGTTTTTGTGTGCACCGTCAATATCAAACTTTCTGTCACCGACCATAAGCGTTTTGTCTTTTTCAAGCGCGTAGCGGTCAATGACCCTTCCGACGATAACGTCCTTTTCCACCTTTTCCTCGTCCATCGCAATGCCTACAATGTCGGTAAAGTATCTGTCAAGGCCGAAGTGTACAAGTATATCTCTTGCAAAAAGCTCAGGCTTGCTTGTCGCGATAAACAGCTTTATACCGTTTTGGACAGCGTATTCAAGCAGCTTTTCGGTGTAGGGGTAAACGACGTTTTCAAACTTACCCGTGACCGAAAAATATTCGCGGTATACCTCAATTGCTTTTGTACACTGCGCGTCGTCAAAGCCGTACCGCTTTGCAAAGGTGTGCGCAAGCGGGGGACCGATAAAATCGGTCAGCGTGTCGGTATCCTCAACCACTATGCCAAAATGGTTGAGTGCATGCGCGACCGACCTTGTTATTCCGACCTTGGGGTCGGTAAGCGTTCCGTCAAGGTCAAATAAAATATTGTGATATTTCATGAAATAATCTCCAAAAAACAAAATCACAGTAATTATATAATATTAATAAGTAAAAATCAAGTACTAACTCTGTTTTGGTATATGCCAAAACAGAATTTCATCAAAACCCACGGTTTTGATTTCATTTTCGCGTAGCGAAAACTTCATGCTTTGCCGTGGCAAAGTATTTCATTTGATTTACAAAAAAAGAGAAGACCTGCAAAAAACAAGTCTTCTCTCAGTATTTTTTTTGTAAATCAATTAATACGCGATGCCTTGTGCGATCATAGCATCTGCGATCTTCTCAAAGCCTGCGATGTTAGCGCCCATGATAAGATCACCCTTCTTGCCGTACTTCTCTGCTGTGTCGTAAGCGGCATTGAAGATGTTTTTCATGATCTGACGGAGTTTTTCATCAACCTCTTCTGCTGTCCATGAATAGCGCATGCTGTTCTGTGACATTTCAAGACCTGATACTGCAACACCGCCTGCGTTAACTGCCTTTGAAGGAGCAACGACTACGCCGTTTTCAACGAGGTAATCAACAGCCTCTTTGGTTGTGGGCATGTTTGAAACCTCAATGTAGTATTTGATACCGTTAGCAACGATCTTCTTTGCATCCTCGATGCGAACCTCGTTCTGTGTAGCGCAGGGCATGATAACGTCAACCTTAACGCCCCAGGGCTTCTCGCCTGCATAGAACTCGCAACCGAACTTGTCAGCGTAATCCTGAACCTTGTCGCGTCCTGATGCGCGCATTTCAAGCATGTAAGCAGCCTTTTCGGTTGTAACACCGTCTTTATCGTAGATGTACCCGTCAGGACCTGAAATTGTAAGTACCTTCCCGCCAAGCTCGTTTATCTTGAGAACTGCGCCCCATGCAACGTTGCCGAAGCCTGATACTGCAAACGTCTTGCCCTCAATGCTGTCGCCCCACTTCTCAAGAAGCTCTTTTGCAAAGTAGGTAGCACCGAAACCTGTAGCTTCGGGACGGATAAGCGAACCGCCGTATGAAAGTCCCTTACCTGTAAGAACTGCATTCCCAAAGTTGTTTACTATTCTCTTATACTGACCGAAGAGATAACCGATCTCTCTTGCGCCGACACCCATGTCACCTGCAGGAACGTCAACGTGTGAACCGATGTGACGGTAAAGCTCTGTCATAAAGCTCTGACAGAATCTCATGATTTCAGCATCCGACTTGCCTCTGGGATCAAAGTCAGAACCGCCCTTACCGCCGCCCATGGGGAGTGAGGTAAGGCTGTTTTTAAAGCACTGCTCAAAGCCGAGGAACTTGATAACAGACGCGTTTACTGAGGGGTGGAAACGAAGACCGCCCTTGTACGGACCGATTGCAGAGTTAAACTGTACTCTGAAACCGCGGTTGACCTGAACCTTGCCGTTGTCGTCAACCCATGATACTCTGAAAGAAACCATTCTCTCAGGCTCAACGATTCTGTCAATAACACCCTTTTCGATAAGTTCGGGTCTTACAGCCACTACAGGCTCAAGTGACAAAAGCACTTCCTCTACTGCCTGATGAAACTCCGGCTCACCGGGATTGCGCGCAATTACTTTATCCATTACGCCCTTAAGATACTCATTTGTAAAACTCATTCTCTTTTTCTCCTTCTTAAATACAAATGTACACATGCCGCGGACAAGTGTCCGCCACTGCAATAATAAAGATATTTTACATTACAGTATAAAAGTTGTCAATACAAATTTATAAAAAAATGATATTTTTTATCTGATTGACAAGCGGATGGGATATGTAGTAAAATATATTTTAATCTTAAAGAGAAGAGGGATTGGAAAATGTGTAATTGTAACTGTTCTGACCTTTCACTTTTAAACCCCGTGCTTGAAAAGTACGCGGGCGTTAAAGGCAGTCTTATTACTATATTACAAAAAGCGCAGGATATATACGGCTATCTTCCGACCGACGTTATCTATCACGTTGCGGAAAAGATTGGCTCTACTCCTGCAGAGGTAATGGGTGTTGCCACCTTTTACACACAGTTTCGCTTAAAGCCTGTTGGTAAGTACCTTATCATGCTCTGTCAGGGTACAGCATGCCACGTCAACGGCTCGGAGCGTATTGAAAACACGATAAAGGAGCATCTTGGTATTGCCGACGGTGAGACGACCGGGGACGGTCTTTTCACGCTCAAAAACGTCGCATGCCTCGGTTGCTGTTCACTTTCGCCCGTTATGATGATAAACGGAGAGACCTACGGCTCTCTCACACCCGAAAAAACGGTGTCGATACTTGATTCACTTAAGGAGGCGGCGAAATGATGAAAGTAGTAGTAGGTGAGGGCTCCTGCGGTATAGCCGCGGGCGCACACAAGGTTTATACGGCGCTTGAAAAGGCAGGGCTTAGCCCTGCGATAACAGGCTGTATCGGTATGTGCTATCTTGAGCCTATCGTCGATATTTACGAGGGGGACGCGCTCTCTTGCCGTCTTGTCAGGGTAAAAGAGGACGATGCAATTGCAATTGCCGATGCCGTAAATTCGGGCGATCTTTCAAAAATCGACAGTCTTAAGATAACAGATGAGGATAACGGCTTTTTACAGAAGCAGACAAGAATTGCGCTTCGTAACTGCGGTGTTATCGACCCGACCGATATAAACGATTATATAAAGGCTGACGGCTACAAGGCACTTTCAAAGGTGCTTTCAATGTCGCCTGAGTCTGTAATTGAAGAAATAAAGACTTCAGGTCTTGCAGGCCGCGGCGGCGCGGGCTTTCCCACCTGGTTTAAGTGGAATGCGGCGCGTCAGTCGGTGTCTGACAAAAAGTATCTTATATGTAATGCGGACGAGGGCGACCCCGGCGCGTTTATGGACAGGGCTGTAATTGAGTCTGACCCGCACGCGCTTATCGAGGGTATGCTTATCGGCGCATACGCTATCGGCGCTGACGAGGCGGTGGTATACGTTCGTGCAGAGTATCCGCTTGCTATTGTCCGTCTTGAGCATGCTATCGAGGAGGCTGAAAAGGCAGGCTACCTCGGTGAGAATATAATGAACAGCGGCTTTTCATGTAAAATGCGTATAAAAGCGGGCGCGGGCGCGTTTGTCTGCGGTGAGGAGACTGCGCTTATCGAGAGCCTTGAGGGCAAGCGCGGTATGCCCCGCCTCAAGCCCCCGTTCCCCGCACAGAGAGGCTATAATGACGAGCCTTCCAATATAAATAACGTTGAGACCTTTGCAAACGTTGCGTGGATAATCCGTAACGGCGGTGAAAAATTTGCCGCAATGGGTACTGAGGGAAGCAAGGGTACAAAGGTGTTCGCGCTTACAGGTAAGATCAGGCGCGGCGGTCTTGTCGAAGTGCCCATGGGCATGACGATAAACGATATTATCTACGATATCGGCGGCGGTATCCGCGGCGGACGCGAGTGTAAGGCGGTTCAGCTGGGCGGACCTTCGGGCGGATGTATTCCCAAAGATAAATTTGACACGCTTATTGACTATAAGGCACTTGCCGCAACGGGCGCAATCATGGGTTCGGGCGGTATGGTCGTTATGGACGACACCACCTGTATGGTCGGCATGGCAAAGTTCTTCCTTGACTTTACCGCAAAGGAATCGTGCGGTAAATGCGTTCATTGCCGTATCGGTACAAAGCGTATGCTTGAAATTCTTACCCGTATTGCAAAGGGCGAGGGCCGTGACGGAGATATCGAGCTTCTTGAGGAGCTGTGTGTCGGCATAAAGGACGGCGCGCTTTGCGGTCTCGGTCAGACGGCGCCCAATCCCGTGCTTTCCACCATCCGTTACTTCCGTGACGAGTATGAGGCGCACATTTACGACAAGCGCTGTCCCACCTGCGAGTGTACCGACCTTGTTACCTATTATATAAAAGAAGATAAGTGCCGCGGCTGTACGCTCTGCGCGAAAAAGTGCCCTGTCGGCGCGATATCGGGTGAGCTTAAAAACCCGCACAGTATTGATGCGGATAAATGTATCAAGTGCGGTCAGTGTATAAACGTCTGCAAATTCGGCGCAGTAGGGGTGAAGTAATATGGTAAAGGTAACGATAGACGGAAAAGTATGTACCGCCAAAAAAGGCAGTACCATTCTTGAAATAGCAAACGCAAACGGAATTGAGATACCCACCCTCTGCCATCATGAGAGTGTAAAGCTTTACGGCGCGTGCGGTGTGTGTATAGTTGAGGGTGAAAATATGCCAAAGCTCATGCGCGCATGCTCGACTGTGGCAATGGACGGCGCGGTGTATTTTACAAATTCCGAGCGTGTTAAAAAAGTAAGAAAGATCGCACTCGAGCTTCTTATGAGCGACCATGAGGGCGACTGTAAGGGTCCTTGTACCCTTAACTGCCCTGCGGGTACAGACTGTCAGGGCTACGTCAAGGCAATTGCCGAGGGTGACGACAGAAAAGCGGTTGAGATAATAAAAGAAAAGGTACCGCTTCCCGCATCTATAGGACGCGTCTGCCCCCACCCTTGTGAAACTGCCTGCAGAAGAACAAAGGTCGAAAGTCCGATATCAATTGCATATCTCAAGGCTTTTGCTGCTGATAACGTGCTGAAAAACGGATCGGTCATACCTGAAAAATGCGCGCCTTCGGGCAAGCGGGTGGCTATTGCAGGCGGCGGTCCTGCGGGACTTACCGCTGCATACTATCTTGCGCTTTCGGGTCATGAGGTGACCGTGTTTGACGCGATGGATAAAATGGGCGGTATGCTCCGCTACGGTATTCCCGAATACAGACTTCCCAAAAAGGTGCTTGACAGTGAGATAGCGGAAATTGAGTCGCTCGGTGTAATACTTAAAAACAACGTAAAGATCGGTGTGGATATCACGCTTGACACACTTAAGAAGGACTATGATGCGGTGATCGTCGCTATCGGCGCGTGGAAAAACATGGGTCTTCGCTGTGAGGGTGAAAACCTGACCGGTGTCATGGGCGGTATTGAATTTCTGCGTAAGCTTGCAAAGCATGAGGACAGCGGTATGGGTAAAAACGTTGCTGTTGTCGGCGGCGGCAACACCGCTATGGATGCGTGCCGCAGTGCTGTCCGCGCAGGCGCTGAAAACGTGTACGTAATATATCGCCGTACCCGTGACGAGATGCCCGCGGAGGATATCGAGATCGAGGAGGCAATGGAGGAGGGCGTACAGTTCAAATTCCTCACAAACCCCGCCGAGATTTTAGGAAAAGACGGAAAAGTGTGCGGCGTAAAGCTTCAGGTGATGGAGCTTGGAGAGCCTGATGCAAGCGGAAGACGCGCACCTGTTGCAGTAGAAGGAAAGTTTGAAATACTGGATGTCGATACCGTTATATGCGCTATCGGTCAGAAGGTGAACGTAAGCGGTTTTGAACAGCTTGAGCTTAACGAACGCGGTATTATATCTGCTGATACGCGCACCTTTGCAACGTCGGTAGAGGGCGTGTTTGCGGTAGGTGATGCAACTAATAGAGGCGCATCAATAGCCATTGCCGCAATAGGCGAGGCGAACAAGGCGGCAACCGTTGTCGACGGCTATTTAAACGGTATGGAGGTGCCTTATACCGCGCCTTACGTGTCAAAAAGAGAGCTTGCGCCTGGATTTTTTGAAAAGTTTGAAAAATGCGCACGCATAAAAATGCCTGTACGTCCCGCGGAGGAGAGAAAGCACGATTTTAATGAGATAAATCTCGGCTTTTCTGACGAGGATGCAAGGAAAGAGGCAAAGCGTTGCCTTGAGTGCGGATGTCATGATTATAAAGATTGTAAGCTGATAAAATACGCTAATATGTGCGGACTTTCAGACGACAGACTTTCGGGCGAAAAACATGCCTGCTTTACAGAAAGACGGCTTGTCAATATTGAGCGCGACCAGGGTAAATGTATACTGTGTAATCTCTGCGTACGTACCTGCCGTGAAAATGCGGGCAAGGGTATACTCGGACTTGTTGACCGTGGCTTTAAGACGGTTATCCGTCCTGAATTCAGGGGTGACACCTCACCTTGCGGTGACTGCCGCATGTGTGCAGACGTCTGCCCCACCGGCGCACTGAAAATAATTAAGTAATGAAGCATGCGCAAAAGCGCAAATGAAGTGTACCTTCGGTACATGAAGCAAAAATTAAGTAATGAAGCAAAAAGGGAACAG
>JAZPZR010000021.1:0-3118 GCA_045544795.1 Eubacteriales bacterium | reverse complement strand
ATTATGAATTAGGAAATTTAAACGTTCCTATAGATATATTTATAAAGCTTGCAGGTTTTTATAATACAAGTATAGATTATCTTGCGGGAATTACCGATAATCCAAAGCCTTATAAATAATTGGGTTAATTTAAAAAGCGGAAGAAGTGAAATTTTTCACCTCTTCCGCATTTATTATTTTTTGAGCATCTGCAGTATTTTTACCATCGGGATTATAAGAAGACCTGTAAACAGATTTGATATTCCGTGGATCAGATCAAAGGGAAGTCCCGCTACCCACCATGCCAGCGTACCGTTTAAATCAAGTCCGAACATAAACGCCTGCGCAGGCGCATAAAACAGTCCGAACAAAAATCCGTGAAGACCGCACACTATAACGTACAGCACGCTTTTTACCGCTGTCGGAAGGCTTTTCGGGATAAGCATGGTCATGCCCCACAGTATCGCCCATATATACAGATAGGGAACCCACCAGGTAGAAAACCCGCCGAAAATTCCGTCAAGCAAAACGTACACGTAAATGGGAATCAGCGCGCGCGTGCGGTATATCGCGGTAAGCGCCACGATAAACATGCCGACAAGGTGTACGTTGGGTATTACCTCCATAACCTTTTTGGTGGCGAACATAAGCGCCGCCATAACGGCAAAAATCGCAATATCTTTTGTTTTCAGCTTCATTCTTTGATTACTTTAAAGCTGTATACCGCGCCGTCTTCTATCTCTGTGCCGTCAACACCTGTCATAGCCATTTCGCCGTTTATGAAAAATGACCAGTAGGTCTTGTCCACGTCGTAATCGGCAACTATGCCGTTTACCTTTTTAACGTAAAGACCGTAGGGACCCTCTTCCCCCTCAATAAGACCGCAGTCAATGAGCGCTTCGCCCACGATTTTTTTGTCGGTCGACACCTTGAATTTGGTGACCTTTTCATCAATATCAATTACCTCAAAATCAAATACGGTCTCACCCGTACCCACTTCGGTAACTGACGCACCCGACGTATCAACGTCAAGCGTGTTTGATTTTTTTTCGCATCCGAATGTGCAAACAGCCATCGCCGCAATGGCAAGAACACAGACAAGACGCAAAACTGCTTTGTTAAACTTCGTTTTGTTCATGTTTGTTTCTCCTTAAAATATTTAGTTTTTGTCCCTGATAATCATGGCACTCGCATTATAAAAGGGCTTTTTTGTGCAAGTATTCCGACTGCTGTGCGCCCGTTTTCGCCTTCTCGATAAAAAATCAATGGCGTTTCCCCTTGCGGCTTGCCGTAGTATTTGAATTTCAACCAGATTCAAATACTCCGGCAGGGTAGAAAACGGGATAAATGCACATCACGGCGGCGTGCCCGCTTGGGAGTCTCACCCAATTCCATGCACAAAGGGATTATATCACAGCCTTGCTTTATTTTCAAGCGTTTGCTATAATGACCGTAGAAAATACTTTCAAAGGGGGAAAGTCACTATGAAAAAGCTTTTTGATATCTGCGGCGAGCATTGGATCGCAATCTCTGTCCGCCTGTTTGCGTTTACCGATAAGAACGATACGCTGACACGCGTTGCGCGTCAGAACCTGTTTGCGCGCAGTCTTTTTGAGGATATGACAGGCGATATCTTCTTTTTGGAGGATATGAAAAGCGGTAAAGCGTACGTCATAATATCCGACAATGCCGATTACAATAACGCAACGCTGAGCATACAAAAGGGCGAGGTGTTTCTTGACAGTGACGGCTGTGAGGTGTCAGTCATAAATTGCAGGGCGGGCGAGTGTGAGAGCGCCTGCCGTAAATACCTTGCATCAAAACAGGGAAACGACAGCCTTGTCACCATGTCAAACACGTGGGGTGACAAAAACGGAAGTACAAGAGTATGTCATGATTTCGTTATGAAGGAGATCGACTTTGCTCAAACGCTTGGAATAGATATCGTGCAGGTGGACGACGGCTGGCAGATGGGAGATACTGCGTGGAAGTCGGAAAGAGACGACCGCGGACGCATTTTTGCGGACGGATACTGGGACTGTAACCCGGAGCGCTTTCCCGATGGGCTTTTACCCTGCACCGAGTATGCAAGATCAAAAAATATAAAGCTAGGTATGTGGTTTGCGCCCGACAGCCGTAACGATTACGCGCATATTGAACGGGATATCGCGGTGCTTAAAAATGTGTATGATAATTGGGGTGTGCGCTTTTTCAAGCTTGATATGTATTACGTGACGACCGATACCGAAAAGCAAAAAATGAGAGATATACTCGATGCCATCTACTCGTTTGGTGGCGACGTCAGCGTGCAGATGGACATTACCCGCCACAGCAGACTTAATTATCTTGCCGCCAAGGAATACGGCACGGTTTTTGCAGAAAACAGATATACAGGCTCTGCAAACTCATTCCCTCACAGAGTACTCCGCAATCTGTGGTCGGTGGGCAGGTTTATCCCCACATCCCGCTTTCAGTTTGAGATAGTAAATCCCGATCTCAATGCCGATAAGTATGAAAAAGACGACCCATTTGCGCCGAGCCTTTATGATATGGACTATCTTTTTGCGATCACCATGACCTCAAACCCGCTTTTCTGGATGGAGCTTCAGTTTTTATCTGAAAAAAGATGTAATGAACTAAAAAATATCATGTCGGTTTGGAAAGATATCAGAAATGACCTTATAAAGTGCGACGTAAAGCCGATAGGGGAAGAGCCGTCGGGACGCTCGCTTACAGGCTTTTACGCGTCGGGAGAAAAAGCCGACTACCTCATCGCATTCAGAGAGGTGACGGACAGAAAAACACTTACACTGCCTACAGATAAAACGGACTTTACCCTGCTTGCAACAAACGCCGACACCGACGTTAAAATAAAAGACGGCAATATCGCGCTGACGTTTTCAAAAGAACGAGCATATGCCGTCATAGAATTAAGATAATTTAAAAAACACCCGAATGGGTGTTTTTTTCAGAGTGTCAAAAAACCTATTTTTTTAAGTTTGACACTCTGATGTGACTTTCAAAAAAGAGTGCAGATTTCGTGAACTCGACCCGAAGTCCATGGTGTCGTAAAGAATAAGATACTCCGCTTTTACTGTTCGCAAAAGCTTCGTTTATATTCTTACTCCACCTTTTCCAC
>JAZPZR010000020.1:0-1932 GCA_045544795.1 Eubacteriales bacterium | reverse complement strand
TTTTTATTTGCTGTTGCGGGAGGATAATATCCTCCCCTACTACCCTTCCGTCACGTCGAGGTAAAGCGCCTATTGTTCCGTGCCTCCTTTTTTTCGGCACTCCACTATGGCACTTACCTCTCCTTTTCCCCAAAAACGCTCCGCATTTTCGGGGTCCCCTGTCTGTCCACCTCCCCTGACAAGTGGAGGCAAGGGTGTAATCCTTTTCTTCACGGTCTGTGCCTTTTTTGACAGTCTCAAAAAATCGGAATCCTTTCCGATGCCGATTTACATTAGTAAAAAGACCGCGGAATATTTATTCCGCGATCTTTTTTATTACCTTACAGGGATTGCCGTAAGCAAGACAGTTTTCGGGGATATCACGTGTTACAACACTTCCCGCGCCGATGACCGAGTTTTTACCGATAGTGACACCCGGCAGTACCTTTACCCCGCCGCCTAGCCACACGTTATCGCCGATAACGATAGGATGCGCCGTCTCAAAGCCCGCTATACGCTTTTCAACGTCAAGCGGATGGTTTGCAGTATAAAATCCGCACTGCGGACCTATCATAACGTTATCACCCATGATGATTTCACCGGGGTCTACGAAAACGCAGTCATTATTTACAAACAGGTTGTCACCCGCAGTGATATTTGTACCGAAGCCACAGAAAATATTCGGCTCGATATAAGGATTTTTACCGACGCTTTTAAAAAGCCTGCGTATCAGTTTTTCACGGCGCGGCTTATTTGTCGGGCGGGTGCGGTTATACTTATGGCAAAGGTCGGCGCATTTTATATGCGCCTCTTCCCTGCCTGAAAACGCGGTGTCGTACAAAAGTCCTGCACGGCACTTTTCCGCCTCTGTCATACTATTGCCTCACGGAGCCACTCAAGAGTACACTCAACCATGTGATGACCAAGCTGTTCAGAACTTTCAACCGCGCTCTGTGAAAACCACTCGGTATTTCTCTCACAGCGGGACAGATCAACGTATTCGGGATGCGTTCCCATAAGAAGTGACGTTTCCCACTTACCCGCATGGTCAAAGCCGCCGCACTTTATCTGCGCATCGGCACTGATAAGCGGTATCACCTTGATATATGAGAAGGGATCGTCACCCGAACCAAGATCCTCGTAGTAGGTCGCGTAATCGTCGCTTCCCCACCAGCCCTTGCCGAATTTGTTTTCCATATACTCCATGGTGACCTTTTTAGCCGCCTTGTGACAGGCAATGGTCATCGGCATAAGACCTGCGCCCTCTGTCTGATGGTGCGGAATAAGATATACGTTCTTGTGACCCGCATCTATCATTGATTTCAAAACACAGTAGAGATAGTCTGCATATACGTCCTCGTCAACGTGAAAATGCGAAGGCTTCGGCTCGCACACGGCATACGATGCAACACCGTACCAGATCGGCGGGCAGACAACTATCTCCTTTTCCTTTTCAAGACGCTCAAGACAGCCTGTAACCACAAGCGTATCCGTACCGCACGAGGCGTGGCGCGCATGATATTCCATAGTACCGATGGGAATTATAAAGGGTACGCGTCTTTTTACCGCATCCTCTATCTCATCGTAAAACATTTCAAGCATCTGCATGAGATCTCACCCGCTTAGAATAATTTTTCAGGGCAAAGCTCAGGAATTTCGGGGCTGAGCATTTCAAAGCCGTTTTCCTTTACAACGATACCCTTTTCCCAACGTACACCGAAGGTGTCGGCAGAGATGTAGGTATCAACCTGATATGTCATGTTTTCCTTTAAGAAGTAATCCGAGCTTGTTTCACACCAGGGTGCCTCAGCCTCGATTATACCTGTACCGTGAAGCGGCCCGTAAACGTAGTTTTTCTCGTAGCCGTGGTCAACGTAGAACTTATAGAAGCCCTTTGCGATATCAGCAGCATATACGAAGTCGGATCGTAGCCATGTCGTTCTGTGAGCCAAG
>JAZPZR010000019.1:0-11568 GCA_045544795.1 Eubacteriales bacterium | reverse complement strand
AGTTTAATGAGCTTGCAGGTCATGAGGTCGATACGGCTTTTGAAAAATACCGCAACAGCTTTATATGCTACGTTCCTAACATGGATCCCGTTATTGTTGACAACTATTGCTCGACACCCGATATTCTTCCTACAGTGCTTAATATAATGGGAATTGAATATGAATCACGTTTACTTGCAGGCAAGGACGTACTTTCAGACTCACCCAACATTGCGGTTCTTGCAGATCAGAGCTACATCACCGACACATTCAAATACAATGCTACAACAGGTGAAGCAATAGCGCACGACGGAAGTGAGGTTGACGCATTTACCGTTCAGGACTATTGCAATTACGTTTCAAACATGTTCTCGCTTTCAAACGGTATACTTGAAACAGACTACTATTCGATCGTATTCGGTAAGAAATCAGAGCATAGCGCAGACGACTATATACGCTACGAGGATATAACAAGTCCGTTTACTGAGTCAGCGGCATCGTTTATGGTAAAAAGCGGCTATATGACGGCTGACGATCCCGAAAACAAAAACTTCGGTGTAAAGCGTAAGGAAAACTTTTCTGAGTTTATGCGTATAGTTTACGAAATGGCAGGTTCACCCGAAGTAGATACGTCAGACGGCAGAGCGCCAGAGCTTGTATGGGCAACCATGCATGGATTTGTCGAGGATATTACCAAGTGGGATCAGGAAATATCATACGGTGACGCTTCGTATATTATATACAAATATATTGATATGATAATAGGTATCCCAAAGGATATTGATTACATGGAAATTGACAGACTGTGTACAGTATATCCTGATATTCCCAGAGACCGCATTATTGCTTCAAAATGGTGTAAAAACAAAAACATCATGGCAGGCGAAGGTGAAGACGGAATACTCGCAACCTACAATAAAACGATAAACCGCGGTCAGATGGCAACCTATCTCCAGAGAATGTACTTCCTCAGCATCAATAAAGAATAGTATAAGACCCCTTAAAGCACTTGGCTTTAAGGGGTCTTAGAGACTGTCAAAAAAGGCACAGACCGTGAAGAAAAGGAACACTCTGATTTGCCTCCACTTGTCAGGGGGAGGTGGACAGACAGGGGACCCCGAAAATGCGGAGCGGTAGTAGGGGAGGATATTATCCTCCCGCAACAGCAAATAAAAGAATCCCTTGAAAACAGTAGTGTTTCCAAGGGATTTCTTCACTTTTTGCGAACTCGCTCTCTACCGTACCATTGTACGCCGACGAGCACGAGTTCACGAAATCTGCACTCTTTTTTGAAAGTCACTTCAGAGTGTCAAATTAAAAGAATGGTTTTTTGACACTCTGAAGACCCCTTAAAGCACTTGGCTTTAAGGGGTCTTATTTATTCTGCTTTGATTTTAATACTGCCTGAAATAAGATCTTCACCGCTGCATGTAACAGTGATCTCACCCGTAACGTCCTTTATTGAACGCACACAGGCAACAAGCTTTGAACCGAGCGTCATTTTATCAGGTCTGTAAAACGACTCAGTTTCGCGTTGGTCACCCGCATCGGTAGTCAAAAACTCAACGTTATCAGAAATTTCAAAGGTAAGTCTCTGATCTTTCATACAGGGTGTTCCGTCTTTGTCAACGATAGTTGCCGTGATATAGCAAAGATCGTCACCGTCTGAAGCTATAACGTCGCGGTCACATTCAAGTTCAATATGATGAGGAGCGCCTGCGGTCTTTATAACTTTTTCCATGACAGGTCTGTCGCAAATATCGTAACCGACAACTTTGATCTCACCCGGCTGATATATGACGTTATCCCAGCGCATACGGAAGCGGTCTATCTCATTGGTACTTTCGTGACGTTTAGTACCCTGCGATTCGCCGTTCACAAAAAGTTCTGCCTTGGGAAGATTGGTATATACGTGAACGGGAACCTTCTCCCCTTCCTTACCGTGCCACGTCCAATGCGGAAAAACGTGCAGAACGTTTTCGTCCGTCCAAACAGATTTGTAAAGATAGAATCGGTTTTTAGGAAGACCTGCAAGGTCAACAACACCGAAATATGAGCTTCGTGACGGCCATTTGTCCATATACGGTGTCGGCTCGCCGCGATAGTCAAAGCCGGGCCAGATATACTCGCCTGCCACAAAAGGACAGTCTGCCTGTGCCGCTATTTCACGTTCGGCATAGTATGCCCAGCCCGGTGCAGAAAGCTCATAAGCAGAAACTGCAAGATCATCAAACTGCTTGGAGGGGATTTCAGGTTCAGGCGGGAAATGATACACGTCGCGCGTTGATACGCAGGATTCTGTTTCAGAGCCGAGAATTATCATATCAGGGTACTGCTCATGCCACTCTTTATAGCAATGGGGCTTGTAATTAAGACCAACAACGTCAACGTAATGAACCAGATTGTTTTTCAGTGCGTCTCGGCTGATATTAAGACCAAAAGAGGTCTCTCTCGTAGGGTCTGCCGCCTTTGTAGCTTCAGCCAGAAGCTTTGCTACACGCCAACCGTCAGGAGACGTCTGCTCGCCCACCTCATTACCTATCGACCACATAATAACAGACGGATGGTTACGGTCACGCTTTATAATATCGTTAACATCCTGTATTGCAAATTCATCAAAATAATTTGAATAACCGTTTTTGACCTTTGGCTTTACCCACTCGTCAAAAAACTCATCCATAACGAGAATGCCGTTTTCGTCGCAAAGATCAAGAAGCTCAGGTGCAGGCGGATTATGACTTGTTCTTATCGAGTTTACGCCCATTTCTTTAAGAATCCGTATCTGTCTTTTAAGAGCGCTTACGTTCACGGCAGCACCGAGTGAACCAAGGTCATGGTGCATACAAACACCGTTTATTTTTAGACGTCTGCCATTAAGAAAATAACCTTCGCTTGTAAACTTCGAAGTACGTACACCGAATTTTACAATAACCTCATCGGTTACGCTGCCGTCGGCATCATAAACGGACACCTCTGCGCTGTAAAGTACGGGATTTGTCACATCCCAAAGCTCAGGATAAGGAATTGTGAACGTCTCACACTTCTGTGTAAAATCAATTGCACAGACCGAGTTGCCGTTTTTATCATAAACAGTTACTTTTTTATTGCAGGCATTGCCGACAGTTTCAACGTTTGCCTCAAAAACTGCACAGCCCTTACCGACAGCAAGCTGTTTTATCCACACACCGTCATAAGTGATATGCGCTTTATTCTTATACACAAGACGGACGTTGCGGAAAATACCGCCGCCCGAATACCAACGTCCGCAGTTTTCGCCAAGAATTACGTGTACTGCAATGAGATTTTTTTCACCGAATTTTACACAGTCGGTAATATCAACCTCAAACGACTTATAACCGAAATGGCAGCCGCCTGCTTTTTTACCGTTACAGTAAACCGTGCTTTGCCACATGACACCGTCAAACTCAAGCGTTACGTTTTTTTCAAAAGCGTCGGCGGGAACATCGATCCACAGGCGGTAAATGCCCTCGCCTATCGTTGGCAGTCCGCCCGTTGTACCTGTATAAATAACTTTTTTACCGTCATCAGACGGCTTATGCCGCTCACGCGGGTCATTATTTTCATCAAACACACCCGTAATTGCCCAATCGTGAGGCACACGCACGTTTTCCCACGCGCTATCGTCAAAATCAATGTTAACTGACGACAAATCAGCCTGTCCGATATCGAATTTTTTAAATTTATATCCGTATTTTAATACCGATATCACTCTTGTCATTATAAACACCTGCCTTTAAAAAAATTATAATATATAACAACTGCTAATTCAATAATAAATGTTTGCATTGGAGAGAAAATACTGATATAATTTTTTCATGAAACAATTTACACCTGATTATCTGAATAGTTTTAAATGTATAGCTGACAAATGCAAACACAGTTGCTGTATCGGTTGGGAGATAGACATCGACAAAGACTCGCTTGAGTACTACAATTCGGTTGACGGTGATTTCGGCAAACGGCTTTCGCAAAACATTAAAGACGGTCATTTTATTCTGCATGACGATGAGCGTTGTCCGTTTTTGAACAAAAGCGGTCTTTGTGATATTTACGCAGAGTTCGGCGAAGATGCACTCTGTCAGATCTGCACCGACCATCCCAGGTTTCGCAATTTCTTTACAGGCGCAGTTGAAACAGGGCTTGGGCTTTGCTGCGAAGAAGCGGCAAGAATAATCCTTTCGCAAAAAGACGTTTTTTCAATTGACACCTATACCGACGAGGAAAGCGGATTTTTCAGACTTCGCAACACTGTTTTTGACATTATACAGGACAGAGAGTTTTCCTTTACGGAGAGATGTGAAAACCTTTGCGACTACTTTGGAATAAAATTACCGCAAAATGACTGGAAAAGCGTTTTTCTGTCACTTGAGATACTTGACCCATATTGGAGAGAAACTGTAAAATTGCTTGATTTTGACATGGAATTTTGCGGGCTTGACACAGAATTCGAACAGCTGTTATGTTATTTTGTATTCAGACATCTTGCAGACGGAATTGAAGACGGAAGATTTATCGAAAGAATACTGTTTTGCGTGCTTGCGTGCAAGGTTATAAATGCAATAGTCTGTAAAAACGGTGTTACTTTCGAAAACGTCGCAGACGCAGGCAGGCGTTTTTCCTGCGAAATAGAGTATTCCGATGAAAATATTGATAAATTGCTTTACGAGCTTTCAAAAGGAGTAGAATGAAGGACAGAATTTATCTGTGTATAGATCTTAAATCTTTTTATGCATCGGTCGAATGTGTTGAGCGCGACCTTGACCCGATGACGACAAATCTTGTCGTGGCAGACCCTGAAAGAACGGACAAGACCATATGTCTTGCGGTCTCCCCTTCCATGAAGGCGCTCGGCGTAAAAAACAGATGCCGCGTATTCGAAATACCAAAAAACATTGAATATATCATGGCAGAGCCGCGCATGCAGAAATACATCGAGTATGCGGCGGAAATATACTCGATTTATCTTGACTATCTTGCAAAAGAGGATATATACGTTTATTCTATTGACGAAGTGTTCATGGACATAACGGGATATCTCAAAAAATACGGCGTAACACCGCGGCAGATGGCACAGATGCTGATGAATGAAATAACAAACCGGGTGGGAGTACGGGCAACCTGCGGTATAGGTACAAACCTGTATCTTGCCAAAGTGGCGCTCGACATAATGGCAAAGCATGCAGATGATTTCATCGGCTTTCTCGATGAAGAACTGTACAGAGAAAAGCTGTGGGAGCATGAGCCGATAACAGATTTCTGGAGAATAGGGTCGGGTACTGCAAAACGGCTTTCTCGTTACGGAATCACCAACATGCGCGAAATTGCAGAGACAGACGAGGACCTGCTTTACTCTGTATTTGGAATTGATGCAGAGTTAATTATTGACCACGCGTGGGGACGGGAGCCTGTAACGTTAAAAGACATAAAAGCATACAAGCCAAAATCAAACTGTCTTGTAAGCGGTCAGGTGCTTATGCGGGATTATACGTTTGATGAGGCGAAAGTGATCGTTAAAGAAATGATGGACTCACTATGTCTTGAGCTTGTTGAAAAAGAGCTTGTAACAGGCTCTGTAACACTGTATATCGGTTATTCAAACGAGTTAAAGCGTGAAGCGTCAAAAGGTACTTTTTCAATTGCACAGCCAACGAGTGCTGACAGCGTGCTCATACCTGAGATCACTCGTCTTTTTGAAAAAATCGCAGACAGGCACAGCGATATACGCAGGATAAGTATATCCTGCAACAGAGTGACAGCGGCAGACGGTTTTGAGCAGTTGACTTTTTTTGAAGAGGAATCGACAGCGCTGAAAAAGACTAACACCGTTCAAAAAGCCGTTATAGACATAAAGAAAAAATACGGAAAAAATGCAATACTCAAGGGTATGAATTTTGAAGAAGGTGCAACAGCCAGAGACAGAAACAGACAGATCGGAGGGCACAAGAGTGGCGAATAAACCGAGAGAAAAAATGCCGGTATCGGAACGTGCAAAACAGTTTATGCCATTTTCTGCGCTCAAGGGCTTAAACGAGGCACTTGCAAAAAAAGAGATACGCCGTGATGAAATGCCGTGGATGTCCGATGAAGAGACGCAAGCGATAAACAAAACGCTTGCAAAGATCAGACCGCATGATATTGTGATACTTGATTTTAACAGATACGGACGCAACAGACATATCGAAGGTACCGTACAACGGTACGATACGGCACTCAGGGCTATTGAAGTAGATTCTTTACAGATAGCATTTGATGAGATTTTCAATATAATAATAAAGGAGAATAAAAATGAAAAAGATTGATTTCCACGTACACACCTGTAGGAATACACCTTTAGAGCAATTAGTAAAGTCTATAGAATCAATGATCGAAGAGAATGGATACTGCGGTGTATGTGTTCTGAGCGTGTTTTATAATTCGGAGGACTTAAACACAGACGGTTCAGTTAAAAATAACGCAACCGCACTTGAAATCAAAAAGGCAATTCCCGGCAGTTACGCCTTTGCGGCGCTCAACCATTTTGACGGCAAGCCTTATGAAGAGCAGATAGACGATATAATATCACAAGGCTTTGACGGAATCAAAATGCTTATAGGCAAACCAAGCAGAATTAAAATGTGCGGTTTTTCTTTTACTGATCCGAGATTTGATGCTTTTTTTGAAAAGATGGAAAAATTGCAGATGCCTATCGTTTCACATTCGGGCGACCCGGATATAAGCTACGACATAACAAAGGCAACACCGCGAATGATCGAAAAGGGCTGGGTGTACGACGATACATACGCGACCAAAGAAGAATGTCATCAGCAGGTGGAAGCTTTGCTGTCAAAATATCCCAACTTAAAAATAGCACTTGCTCACATGGGATTTTTTGCAGACGAGCTTGACAGGCTTTCGGTTCTTATGGACAAATATCCGAATCTATATATGGATATAACCCCTGCCCTGCCGATTTATAAAGACCTTTCACAAGACCCCGAAAAGTCACGCGAGTTTTTTATAAAATATCAGGACAGGATTTACTACGGTACCGACGCGGAAATCGAGCTTGTGGGTGAAAGACTTGCATACAACAGAAAAAAAGTAAAGATCATCACCGAATTTTTAGAGGGAAAAGATACTGTACAGATCGAAGACTACACGATAAACCCAATAAATCTGCCCGAAGATGTTCTTGAAAAGATTTATTACAAAAACATTCTTAATTTCTGCGGAAAACCCAAATAATAAAAAGGATGCAACTTTTCGTTGCATCCTTTTTATTATCTTTCCTGCTGTGATATGATAATTTCTTTGTAATAATCAACCGCAGGGGGAAGGCAGTCCGCCTCGATATTTTCGTTAAGTCCGTGCATGCCCGCCATCTGCTCAGGTCCGTAAAGCACGGGACTGAAGCGGACGCACGCATCACACACGTCACCGTAAAAGCGGGCGTCTGTTGCGCCTGTCACAACGTAGGGCATGACGCACACACCGGGGAACACCTTATTTATACAAGCCTTTACGTTTGCATACTGAACGCCGTCAAGGTCAAGCGGTTTTGAGGGGTAGCCTTTATACACAACCTCAGTCTCGACGTCATATTTTCTTGCAAGATCGGTTATTATTTCAATGCTTTCATCAGTGCTCTGATGCGGGATATAGCGCATATTTGCGCAGAGCGTTGCCTCCTGCGGTATTACGTTATAGCCCTGAGAACCGCTTTGCATTGTAAATGCGATAGTCGTGCGGAGCATTGCCGCCGCCTGCGCGCTTATCATCGGCATTACCACTTTTAGAAGCGGTGAAAACAGCCACTGATTACCAAGAACAAGCTTAAGACCGAAGCCTGCGTACGGCGCGATCGTGTTAAACATCGCAGTAACTGCGGGAGTGAATTTTGAACGGAAGGGATATTTTTTCTCAACGTGAGAAACAAACTTTGAAAGGCGGGCAATAGGTGTGTTCTTTTTAGGGGCGCTTGCATGACCGCCGTTTGAACGGGCGGTGAATTTTATATCACCGTAGCCTTTTTCAAATATACCGACGGCGGCAAAATGACCGTTTACACCGCCGATGGGGTCACGGATGATGCTTCCGCCCTCGTCACAGAGCATATGAAGCTTTATACCGCGCTCTTTTAACCAATTACATATCGCAGGACCGCCGCTGCCGCCTATCTCCTCGGTACAGCTGCTTACAAGGTATACGTCACAGTCGGGGGTATAGCCTTCTTTTATAAGTTCCTCTGCCGCCTGATAAAATGCCATAAGCGAGCACTTTGTATCTGCAGAGCCTCTTCCCCACACCTTACCTTCGGCAATCGCGCCTGAAAAGTGAGGGTACTTCCACTCACCGCTTGCTTCGACAACGTCCATATGGCTCATAAGCAGAATGGGGTCTTTATCAGACTTACCCTTCCATTTTAAAATGAGGTTACCGTCGAGGTCTGTTTTTTCACAGCTTGCAAATACGGTAGGAAAAAGCTGTTCCATGACTTTATGGAACGCTCTGAATTTTTCAACATCGGGATTACTGCGGTCGGACACGGTCTCACACTGTACCATGCGGGAAAGCTTGTCTGCATACGCATCAATACGCGCTTTATCCTGTGAGGGTGTGTACTCCGTCTTTTTGGACGGCATAAAAAGTGTATGAACTACCGCCGCAAGCAGTAAAAGAAGGATTATGCCGACAAGGGCAAGAAGGATATAAAGTATTATCACTTTGCGCCCTCCTTTTTAAAGAGGATCCATGCGTGAGCGATCGCTATCGCACCGCTGACTATCATAAGTGTGCCGACACTTCCTATAAGGCTTGGAACAAAGATAAAGAGAAGTGACATTGAAACAAGCGGAATCGCAACGATCTTTTTACCCTTACGGAAGTATCTTACAGCCATCGCACCGAAAAGCGCGGGCACTACGTTTTCAAAAGCAGGCTGAAGAACAGGTGAATTGAAAACAGGCGCAAGCGGTATCATAAGAACAACACCGACTGCAATCACAACGGTCGTCACAAGCGCCGAGGTTGCGATCGAAAGGGTGGATATGATCTCATTTTCAGGAGTGCCCACCTCAGTTTTTGCACCGTCGCGTGAGTTGAGTATACAGGGTATCTTCATATTGATAAGATTACCTGTCAGAAATGCAATATAGCCGCCGCCTGAACCAAGCATTGGTGTATAAATCAGAAATTCAACGATACAGCTTGGAATATACACTATCGCTATCTGCGCAAAGCCCTTTAAAAACGCGGGGATATTTGGAGCCGCACCGAGTACTGCGCCCATAACAAAGGGAGATGCTACAAGCATAAGCACACCGAGAGAAAGACCTATCCGTCCTATAAGGTGGGTAGTATTATTGTATTTTTCGAAAACTTTATTTTTATCCACTATAGTACCCTCCCATTAAAGCAGTACACCGCAGAATGCTACGGCACCCATACCGACAAGCATACTGCCTGCGATTGAAAAGTCATCAAGCCATTTTATATTTTTCTTTTCAGAAAGAAAAATACACACAGCCATTGCAAGCGCCGAGAAAAAGAGCGCGACAAGCTGTAAAAAGTCACCCGTATATACGAAACGGCCGCCCGCAAACTGAATACACTCCGCAAGATAGCTTCCTATGTACGCAGAGATAAGACCGACAAACATGGCTGTCATAGCATCGTCTCCAAAGCCCTTTTTACCGCTTTTATTACTACCTTTTGAAAAGCGCTTGCTGTAGCCTTTACCGAATACCACCATGAGCACACAGCCCCAGATTATACCGACCGCCATCAAAAGCGCGATGGTCGTAAACGCTTCAGCCGTCATTTCTTCTGCAGAAAGGCCTGTAAGACCGACGCTTCTTGCCGCAATATCCGCAACGCTTGTCTCATAGTGAAGCGCGCCGATTACAGAAAGCCTTAGCCACGGAAGCGGGACACCGAGGCTTCCCGACAGAGCAATTACGCCAAGAAGAATGCTGACAGACGGCAACAGTGTAAAGGTTGCGCTGGAGGTTATTGTTCTTTTGAGTTTTTTGGGGTCCATACCCATTTTAACACCTGCTTTGTAGGCACGCACCATAAAAACAACGCTGAATGTTACAACGAACAGGATAATCGTTCCGCTTATAAGGTACATAAGCGGGCTGTTTAACTGTTTGATGATATCCATCATTTACACTTCCTTTTAAAAAATTTGCCATGCAGATTTTAAAATTGTCCTTTTAATCTATTGAAAAGACATTTACTGCATGATAAAATTATTTTAACACAACATTTCTGCAAAGGAAAGAAAAATATTATGAAACAGGGTATTATTTACAGGTCGGAAGGCAGTTTGTTCAACTACGTCGGTTGGCCTACGGTAGCAAAAGACGAAAACGGTGTGATTTACGTTGTTGCATCAGGTCACAGGCTCGGTCACGTATGTCCTTTCGGTAAAAACTATATGTTTAAAAGCTACGATAATGCAAAAACGTGGGAAGGACCTATCGTTATCAACGATACACCCTACGACGACAGAGACGCAGGGCTTTTGCCGCTTGGTGACGGTAAAATGATTCTCAGCTGGTTTATTAACGATATAGACGTATACACGTCACGATACGAAAGAATAACAAAATATGCCGATGAGGCGGTAGTGCCTCTTTGGAAAGCAGGCGTTGAGTTATGGGAGTCGGTGCCTGAAGACAAACGGCTTTGCGGTTCTTTCCTTAAAATAACTGAGGACGGCGGCAAGACCTGGTCACAGCCGATAATTGTTCCCATCACCTCTCCGCACGGTCCGACAAAGCTTAAAAACGGTAAGCTTTTATATCTTGGTACTGAATTTGAAAACAAACAGAGAACTACCAACACCGACACTGTAAGCAGTATTGTTGCATATGAAAGCGAGGACGAGGGACTTACATGGAAAAAACTCGGCAACGTTCCGCTTGTTAAAAATAACCCTGAGATATTTATGTGCGAGCCGTATCAGATCGAGCTGAATGACGGAAGTATTTTAGGTCTTATCCGTGTACATGAGGACGCTGACAGTCACAAATTCTGTACCTATCAGTCGATATCAAAAGACGGCGGTGTAACGTGGTCTGAGCCTGTGTTTATAGGCGAAGGCTCTCCCCCGCACGTATTCAGACATTCATCGGGTGCGCTTGTACTCACCTACACAATTCGCAGTAAGGATTTCGGTCAGCGCGCAAGGGTAAGCTACGACGAAGGCAAAACGTGGTCGGATGAAATCGTGCTTTGCACAAACGCTGTCAACTGGGATTCGGGCTACTGCTCAAGCGTAGAGCTTGATGACGGCTCGATATATACCGTTTACTATCAGAAGGCAGACGGCGATAACTACTGCTCACTTATGTATACAAACTGGAATCTGCCTGAATAATAATATAAATAAAATTGCCACACGCTTGTGTGGCAATTTTTCAGAGTGTCAAAAAACTATTTTTAAAAATTTGACACTCTGATGTGACTTCCAAAAAAGAGTGCAGATTTCGTGAACTCGACCCGAAGTCGTATGTGATACTACGAGAGGGAGAGTTCGCGGAAAGTGAAGAAATCCCATGAAAACACTAGCGTTTTCATGGG
>JAZPZR010000018.1:0-5093 GCA_045544795.1 Eubacteriales bacterium | reverse complement strand
ATAAATATTACAAATAAAAATCGGACACATCATTTGACGTGTCCGTTTGTTTTAGTCCTTTATTCTTCCAAAAGAGAAATGTGTTTAGTTGCATATCACCGCTGTTTTTGCTAAAATATGCTTGGTGATAAAAATGAACTTGTCAAAACGAAAGATAATCAGGCTGCAGAATTATGATTACAGCAGTAGCGGCGCATATTTTGTAACGGTATGTACCCAAAACCACGCACAGATTTTATAAAAACTCTATCATTCTTACGCTGTGCGGGGGCATTTCAATTGTACACAGCGAAGGCTCTAGCGTTTCAAGTACCGCGCCGTTTTCGTCTATAAGTCTTGCGCCGTTCGTCGCTCTAAGATCTACCGTACAAACCTCTTTTAGCTTACGGTAGCAGGCAAGAAACTGCGCTTTTTTACCGTCTGACGACTGCCAGGCGGTAGTTAAAACGGCGGGATACTCTCTCACATATTCCGTTATCGGTTTATACATGGGAACGTATTCGCACTCCACCTCGCACGGTCTTACCATCTGTCCGTATACAAGATATTTTTTACCCACGCCTCTTCTGTAGGCGGTGGCAACCTTTACAAAGTCCAAGATCGGCTTTCTTTCAGGCAGATAGGAAAAGTCCCTTTCTCCCCAACTCCATACAATTTCACCGTCCTGATTTATTACCAGCGTCATAAGGTCGCCTGCAAGATATGAATATGCAACGCGCAGCATATGACAGTCAGGTGATTTATGTATATCAATAAATTTCAAAGACGAAACGGAATTACCCGAAAAATTATGCAGATATTTATGATAAATATATCCGTAAAGCGGTATAGGTCTTCCCACCATATAGTTTAAGTTGAATCTGTTATCAGAAAGGTGAAGATAGGGAATATACGCTTCTGCCGACGCTGATTCACACCCTAAAAGCACGTTGTTTCCAACGGTGCTTTTAAGCTTTTTCAGTAATTCTCTCATATGCTCAACCATCCATTTACCCGGCACTGCGGGATGGCCGTGCTTATCACTGTAACAAAAATAGGGTGACCCGCCATGATTCTGATCAAGAATCTGTATATAGACAAGTCCGCATGATGCCATTTTTTCGGCCTCTTCACAAAGCACGGTTTTGGTAAAGTCCTGAGATATGCACATATCATAGCTTTTTCTTTGTGCCTGACATATTTTAGACTCGATCTCTCCGTCGGGGGATGCGCACATGTATCGGGACAGCCCTTTGGCATCGTATTCCTTTTGCATGCTGTACTCGTTTATATTGCTGTGTACCGTATAGCCCACGCCGCTGCAATAAACACCCAGAAGATGCTGTCTGTCATGCAGTCGGTCACAAAAATCCCGCATCAGCTTTTCACCGCCAAGCGGCGGCCATACGTATGGCGGCGCCCAGGGTGCCGTACCTTCCCAGTGCATAAGCAGAGCCATTATTCTGCTTTTGGTATAATCTGATATTTCATCAATATACGGCAGTACGTTATGATAAGGGAACAGCTTGTTAGGCTCAGCCTTGTCCCTGTCGTGCACTCCCTGCACAGGATAGGTAACTACGAGCGGAGAATCTGAATACCATTCGGGCAAAGCATCGTTTTCCTCTACCGACAAAAGACCGTCGGGCAGATTATTTTCAAACCAGTTACGGTAAAGCTGCGCGGCATCATACCAATCACCGCTAAAGAAATCAATAACCATGTTGTACGGCAGCTTGAAAAACGTTTCGTTTTTGTTTTCGGCGGGATAAAGACGCATCTGCAGTTTTATTGCATCTCCAAGCGGTACAAAATCTATTCCCTTTATCCCTCTTTCACTGTCCTCGGCGGCAAAATATATGCCTGCACTGTCATCGTAATACGCTATAAACTGACTTTGCACCACGGCGGGAAACATGTAATAAAGACCGAGGCTCGGATACTCCATTTCCCTGTAGGCATAATGCCTGTAATTTTCCTTTTCATTCAGGTCTTCGATAAGCAAGCCTTCGTTAATATCCAAAACCAGTCTGCCGCTTCCGCCGCTTCTTACAAGGTCGTCAGGTACGGCGAACTGCAAAAAGTCTATCCATTCGATATATTTACCGCTTTGATTGTCACAGCACAGCGTTGCCTCTATTCTGCCACCGAAGGTGAGCGCGACGTCAAAAACGATACTCAAATCGTTGTAAGTGTATTCAATACAGACGGTATTGCCCTTTTCTTTTGTACAGATCCTGTCTGCGTCATCTGAGGTGAATATACTTGTTTTACTGCCCTCTCTTAACCTGAACTGTAACAACGGCAAAGCTTTTTTTACAAACTCCTTGCCGCCGCTGATAAGAGAAACAATTCCGCCCTTTTCATTTATGCATACAGTGTAGTTTTTTCTTGAAATTTTCATAAAGCTATTTACTCCGACAAAACGATATAATATAAATATTTTTTGAGTATTTTCCTCATTATAGCTTTTAATAATTTTGTTGTCAAGTTGCGTCTGTATTACATATTTTCCTCTGCTTTGAACTTAAAAACATCTATAAAAATCGGACACATTCAAATTATGCGTCCGATTATTTTTTATTGATTTTTAAATATATAGATGATATACTAAAGTCATACCACACAACAATTTAATAATTTTACAGACATTAAAGTTTGTGTTTTTATTTATGGTAAAAATGCAGGCTCTTTTTCGCATACTTTAATGTTTGTAGAAATTGTTGTGTGGTAGCAACTTAGGGTCGCATTTTTCGGTGTGTGTGACCTCGGTTGCACACACTTTTTTAATTTAGGGGGGGATATCAATGGGTAAATATACAGGCAAATTACATATTAGTGGATATTGCCGTTATACAAAATATGATTTGACACACTTTAAAGAATTTAACACCGAAGCAGAGGCATTAGCATATGACGACAGAGCAGTCAGATTATGCAAAGCGTACGAAAGAAAAATGAATAATAGGAGGAACTAATTATGTGGCCACTTGTGGTTTTTGAAATTATATGTTGTGTTTTTCTTGGTTTTGTTTCAATCGCAAACTTTATCCAAGCAAAAAAAGAAACTGATGAAAAGAAAAAGAAAAATAATAAAACATGTGCTTGGGTCACTTTGATAATGACATTTGTCTTTGCATGCGTTGTTATTTTTTGGTTTATACCCGAAGCTAAAAACTTCGAGCCTATTGATACTTCAAATTCTAGTTACAGCAAAAAGTGTGAACTATGTGAAGATAGAAATGCAACAAAAGGAAAATATTGTACCAAGTGCTACAATACTCTCAAAGGCTTCCAAAACACTTGGGGATAAAAATCAACAATGCGAGGGGAATCATTTTTTCCATACGTAAACTTGATTTATATTTTTTTAATTTAAGGAGATTAATATTTTGTTAAGAGATGTATTTTCAAAATGTTCAATATGTGGGCGTAGAATAAGATTGTTCGAAGAACGATATTATATAAAAGATCCAAAAGTTCCTAAAGATCTTACTTTTTGGGCATGTAAAGAATGTCGAGAATTAAAAGGGGTACTTATATTTCCTAGTGATGGTAGTATAAAATACAAACACCCAGACGGAACTATTAGTGATACCGCAACATCATCCTACGAAAAAAGAAAAACGCCAAAATTCAGTTGGCGTATAGACTGGTTCAGACTTTTATTTTCTTTATCTACTGCTATCATAGGTTTTTTTATTATGAATAATAAAATAGGCGGCAAAATAGGTGGTGCTGTTCTTTTTATGGTAATGGGGTGGATAACTGCTTGCATTTTAGATTTTTTAATAAAACATATAAGAAGCAAGAGTATAACAGTCGTTTTAAAAATAATTTTATGCATACTGATTGGATTAAGCATATTCAAAATAGATTTTGTCGAATACCATGCACCGCGACAAAAGTATTACGACAAATATGGGAAATCATATTATAGCGAAGAAGCGCGCGATGAAGCAAACTTCAATTATGAAATGTATGAAGCGGTATATAATAATAAATAAATTTACTAAGAAAGGAACCATAAACATCTCTTTTGATTGATATGTTTATACATACAGACAATGAAAAAAATAAATTTAATTTTAATTGTTTTTATATTCATTTTGACTTTTTTATGCGGATGTCAAAATTCATCCGAAAACCAAGAGGAATTTATTTCAAAACTTGAAGCTGTTTCCATCGCAAAAGCCGCCGCTACTAAAGCGTATGAAAAAGAAAACGGCGCTCTCATCCCTCCCAAAGGCTCGACTAGCGATGGAGTTTGTTTTACATCAATCCAGGATTATGACGACAATTATACTTTTCGTGGGTTAATTCTTGTGGATGTCGAGGATGGTATGCTATCTTCTGGCGAAATCCAGATAGAAGTACTAATATCTAAATCATCTGGAAAAGTAATATCTACTGAATTAGGATAAAGTAAGAGGTGCTATTTATGAAAAAACAAAAATCAATCATTTCACTTATTATTTCTATGTTATTGGTAATAACCTTCTTTTCAGGATGTAGTAATTATAGTAATATATCCTATATTAGTAAAGACGACGCAAAAAAAGCCGCGCAATCTGCTATTTATGATAAAGCCGAAGAGCGTTTTGGTCACATTGATTCTTTTGGATATGGATTATCCAGCGTGTATCTATCAAATGAAGATGATAACTTTTATTATTTCAGAGGTGAAATGGCTTTAAAAACAGATGACTCATCAGCAAGTATCAGCGTTGAGGTAGAAGTAAATAAAATTTCAGGTGTTGCACTTGTAACTTACTTTTTATAATAATACATAAAAATTGCGGGTGGGGTTTCCCACTCGCTTTATTCTTCCAAAAGAGAAATGTGTTTAGTTGCATATCACCGATATTTTTGCTAAAATATGCTTGGTGATAAAAATGAACTTACCCAAACGAAAAATAATCAGACTGCAAAATTACGATTACAGCAGTAGCGGCGCATATTTTATAACGGTATGCACCCAAAACCACGCACAGATTTTATCCAACATTGTAGGGGACGGCGCCCACGACGTCCCGATAACCGCATTAACGGATATTGGGAAAATTGTCGACAAATATATCATATCAACAAATAACATTCCCGATATAACGGTA
>JAZPZR010000017.1:0-34285 GCA_045544795.1 Eubacteriales bacterium | reverse complement strand
CCGACCCCTACGAAATAATTATAAAACATCCCGACAAACCGCAATTTAAAAGACGTAAGGATCTACCTTACGTCTTTTTTATGTGAAAGCAACCATTCAAGTGTCGGGGTATCAAACGCTTTTTGCCACGAATTATGGGCAACGCCCTGGTACAGATCACACTTGAACTCAGGGTTGGACACCTTTAATTTTTCTGCCATTTCAATCGTCTGATTGGGAGATACCACCTTGTCGTCAAGACCGTGGAACGCCCATATCGGCATTTTAAGGGTGGATGCATTCCATGCCATGCCTCCGCCGCAACAGGGCGCTATCGCCGCAAAGACGTCGGGGTATGCCATGGCGGTGTACCAGGTGCCGAATCCGCCCATGCTCAGACCGCAAAGATACAGCCTGCTTTTATCTGCGCTGTACTTTTCTGTCATAAGGTCGATAAACCGTTTAATGCTTTCTATCTTTGCAACCCAGAAGCTGTTTTTGGGGCATTGGGGCATTATAAGAATACAGTCTTTAAGATTACCGTCATTGACTGTGTTTGCAAAGCCGTGCTTCAGCACAAGCTCTAGATCTCCATCTCCGTATCCCCTCTCCCCTGCGCCGTGAAGCTGAAACAAAATCGCAGGATTTTCGCTTACGGTATCGGGGATATATGCAATATAGGGAAAAATATTTTTATCAGTTGTTTCTTTTATAATTTTCATAATTTACCTCTTCAGAAAAACGAAGGCTGTACTACAGTAACCTGCTCACTGTCGGGTATCAGCAAAAACCCGTCCTCTGAATAATACCTGGGCTTTTGTGAAAGGTCAATGCTCAGCTTATTGGCAATAACGTCCTTTACGTACTCATATAGATCGTCATTACCGATAAGCAGAGAAACGTCGGCAATTGACGCATCCTTATAAGAATCAAGCTTTGCTGTGAGCTTAGCCTTTACAGATTCGTCTGTAATCGCCTTTTCTATCTCGTCTGCGCCTACATATGTGTCAAACTCCCAATTAAGCTGCTCTGCCACGTTTTCGCTTTGTAAAAGGAGCATAGCGCTTTCGTTTCCAAACAGCGGATGCATTGAGACAAGCGTTATCACGTCAAACGTACCGCCGCCGGTAGTCAGATTAAAAAAGAGAAATGCATCACGCTTTTGGTCATCAGCGTCTGTAAGCTTTCCGTCATTCCAATTTTTAAACATATCGGTCATGTCCTGCATTGAAAACTTGCTCGAAAATACCGCCATATAAATAAACTGCTTTGCGGCAACCGACTGCTCGCTGTGGTTTATGAGAGCACCGAGCTTTGATAAAAACTCGTCCGTTTTTTCCGTCGTCTGATCGTAGGTGAGGTCGTTTTGTCCTTTGAACATGACTATATTTTCTTCACTTAAAAGATACTCCAAAAAGTCGAGGAGTGCAACGCCGTTGCTCTTAAATTCCCCGTAAGACATGTCAAAAAGGGGGCGGAGCTGTAAAATAAACTGCTCTCCCTGTCCGAAATTCAGGCGCTCCTCTGCCATAGCCTTGTCAAACTCGGACAAAAGCGCCATGCACATGTTGTAAAACCAACGCTCTTCAATAACGTTGTCGCGTGCGTAAGAAACGATGTCTTCCGTTTTTGAAATAATGACGTCCTCGTCCCCGCTGTCAATTATTTCAATCAAACCGACAAAACGCTCGGTAAGACCTGCCACCGCCTCGGCGGCACGGCTGACATCAACCGAATTTCCGTTCATTGAAAAGCTTGAAAGACCCGAATACACCCATTCTGCAGGGCCGTAAGTGTACGGGATGAGGACAGGGTGCTTTTCTATCATCTGCACAATTTCAAGAGCGACGTTGTCACCGCTTTTCTGAGGTGCGGGCGCGGGCTCTGCCGCCGTATCCATGTAGCTTACAGAAAGTGCGCTTTTGCCTGCTTTTGTGAGTGTCAGAGCATCGTCAGCCTCTTTTGGCTCTGACATCTGCATGAGCGAGCTTACAGGCGGGACGACCGTTGCAATAGTGCCGTAAAGCGGGAGTGAAAGCATTATTACAACGAGGAGCGCATCGACAAAACGTACGCCGAGGCCGCCCCATTTTGACCCGCTTGTTGCGGGATTTAATTTGTCAAGCCATGCGCCGCACAGGTGATTTTTAAATATAGTTTTGAAAACACCCAGAGTGATAGCAAAAAACGTGCCGAAAAGCAGGAGTGACAGGACTATTTTTATAACACCTGCCGCCGTGCCCTCGATCAAGCCTGCCATCACACCGCTGTCTTTGGGCACTATCTTTGAAATAATGCCGCCAAAAAGCTTTGACAGCGCCCACGCAAACAGCTTTGAGGTAAAAAAGCTGATGATTACTGCGCTAACCGACGCGCCGAGTGATATGAGCGAGCGTCCGAGGTCTTTTTTGTAGCCTGCCGTCATAAAGGTTGCGCCGAATACGGCAAAAAGTATCATAAAGGGGATAAACAGAAGCAGATAGATAAGCGCTGAAATATTCATGGTCATTCTCCTTTTTATTTGATCATGTGAACGTTCACATGGGGGAAGCTCATTGAAATTCCGTTTTTATCAAACGCGGGCTTGATGCTGTCCATCATTTCGTTATAAACTGTCCAATAGTCGCTGTTTTTACACCACGCGCGCAAGGTGTAGCTGATGTCGCTTGCGTTATACGCGCTTACGTGGACTGTGGGAAGATAGTCCTCCTCATCAAGCGTCAGCGGGTGGTCTGAAAGCAGCTTTAAAAGAAGCGCTTTCACCTTTTCCGTGTCGTCAGCGTATGATGCGCTGACCGTGATATCAACGCGGCGCTTGGATGCGCTTGAGTAGTTGGTTATGTTTGAGTTGGCGATCGTGCTGTTGGGGATCTGTATCAGTTTTTTATCGGGTGTGTAAAGCTTTGTGTAAAAAAGACCTACCTCACGTACCGTGCCCGACTCACCGCCCGCGTCAACGTAGTCACCGATGTGAAACGGCTTGTTTGATATTATCTGTATTCCGCCGAAAACGTTGGATAAAAAGCCCTGTATCGCAAGAGATACCGCAACACCGACAACAGACAGCGCGGCAACGAGTGACGATACCGACACGCCCATACTGCCGAACACTATTATTACTGCTATAAATATAAGCAGAGCCTTTACCGACACGCGCAGTATTTTGCATATGATAGGGTCGATCTTTGACTTTTTGACAAACTTGTCAAAAAGCACAAGTATAAGCTTTATCGCAACAAGGCATATAACGGTAAGAAGCGCAACCGTTACCGCCTTTGCATAGGGAAAATTTTTATTTAAAAAATCAAGCATTTATTCTTCCTCCGTAAATACATATTTAAGGTATGCCGTAAAGTTTAATCTCATTTGAATTATACTATGTATTGTTTTAAAAGTAAATAGAAAGAATCAACTGACGGAATTATAACTGGCTTTTTAAATATTCTTTCGGTGTACAGGAAAATTCATCGGAAAACGCGCGGTAAAAGGTGCGCGCTGAATTAAACCCGCTTTCATAAGCGCAAAAAGACACCTTTTTTCCCTCCTTTAACAGTTTTACTGCCTCGCGAAGCCGTATTACAGTCAGATAGGAATTAAAGGTAATACCCGTCGTCTCGTGAAACATACGTGAAAGATAACTGGGATTATAGCCGAGCGCTGCCGACACCGATTGGAGTGTAATATTGCTTTTGAAATTATCGTGCAGGTACAAAAGCACCTGTGACGTACCGTCCGCACCGACAGAGCCGTCACGCTCCGTAAAACGGATATGCTCGATAATCAGCCCGAAAATAACACTGACCGCACCGTTTGTAAGCAGTTCGTTTTTATTATCGGCAACAAGTTCTGTAAGCTTATCAACGGAATGATACAGTTCTTTATCGCAGATAAACGGGTCGTATGCCGATTTACCCGACAGTTCCTGACACATAGAGGCGGGCACGATAATATAAGACGTGTTTGCCACCTCCACAGGCTCGTAGCGGTGGGCATCATAGCTTAATGAAACCGCCATATCACCTGCACCGAGACGGCGATACTTTCCGTTTATCCACACGTCGACGTTACCTGCGTTTACGCTAAGCAACTCGACGTTTGAATGAAAGTGAAGCTGTGTTGAACCTGTGGATTTGTGACGGTGGATGCAAAATATTTTATTTTTTCGTTCTCTTGACACCAGAAGCTTCGGATGCATTGTAACCTCGTAAAAAAATAGCACATTTTTAATGTTTTTTGGCAACAAAGTGCCATATCGTTATGTTAATATTATACCAACGTAAATATTTTTTGCAAGAGGAACAGCCATGTTTATAAAGCGGGATATTATAAAGCTTATCATTCCTATGATAATTCAGAACGTACTTTCGATACTTGTTGGCACCGCAGACTCAATGATGGTATCGAGCGCGGGCGAGGCAGCGGTGTCGGGCGTGTCACTTGTCGGTTCTGTTGATTCACTTCTTGTGCTGTTGTTTTCGTCACTTGTAACGGGCGGTGCAATTACCGTATCTCACGCGCTCGGCAGCGGCGACAGACAATACACGAGAAACAGCGCAAAACAGCTTTTTTACGTGGCGCTGACTATCTCGACTCTTGTGTGTGCATTTGCCGTGCTATTCAGAGTACCGCTTATAAACACTCTCTATTCAAGCGCGGAAAAGACGGTTATACAAAACGGTGTGGCATACATGGGCATAGTTGCGCTGTCATTTCCGTTTCTTGCAATTTCAGAAACGGGCACGGCGTTGCTTCGCGTTATGGGCAATACCACAACCTCTATGTATCTTTCGCTTTTGACAAATGCAATAAACGTTACGGGTAATGCAATTTTTATTTACGGTCTTGGCATGGGTGTACGCGGTGCCGCTATGGCGACCGTTATTGCAAGAGCGAGCTATGCGATAATAATCACGGCAATTTTACATAACAAAAAGCGGAGTGTCTATTATGAACGGCTGTGGCAGTACAAGCCCGATTTTAATGTTGTAAAAAAGATACTCCGTATCGGTATACCGCACGGTATCGAAAGCAGTATGTTTCAGTTCGGCAGGCTTGTAACTCAGGTGCTGATATCGGGCATGGGCACGTCGGTAATTGCGGCAAATTCTGTCGCCAACACGCTTGCAAATTATCTCTATCTGCCGTCAAACGCAATACAGAACGCAGCCGTGACGGTTGTCGGCAGATGCTACGGCGCGATGGATTTTAAAGAGGCAAAAAAATATGCAAAAATGCTTTTGTGGTGGACCTACCTTTGTATGTGGGTAGTGTCTCTTTTACTTTGCATTTTTGTAAGGCCGATAACAAGCCTGTACAACCTGACGGATGAGGGCAGAAAAATCGCGGTTATGCTGACGCTTTTCCACGCGCTCTGCGTGTCGACGGTGCGCCCGCTTGCGTTTGTACTCCCTGCAATTTTCAAATCCGCAGGCGACGTTAGGCTGTCAATGTTTGTATCCCCCGTTTCAATGTGGGTGGTAAGAATAGGTTCGGCATTTATTCTGTCGCTTGATGCCGCCCACCTTTTCGGACTGACAATACGGGGACTGGGGCTTGGAATACTTGGTGTGTGGGTGGCAATGCTTGGCGACTGGGTCGTTCGCGCCGTTATCTTCACCCCGTATTTTGCTAAAAACAAATGGCTTAAAAAGAAAAACGCGTAATCTTATACGTATAAATAGAAACGGAACAGGCATTTTAACCTGTTCCGTATTTTTTATATCTCTATCTGTTTTTTTGACCAACCACAGTCGGTATATTCATTACCTTCAAAACTGACCTTGCGAAGAATCGTTGCCGTCTCTTCACGCAGACCGTTGTTTTGCGACCATGGGAAAGTAATAGCCCCGCATTTTTTGCGCATCCAAGAACGCTTGGCATTTTCTCGCGGAGTGTGTGCCAGGTGGTCATCATAATACCGAACGCATCGTATTCGCTTGCCGTATCTACGTAGGCGCTGTAGTTATCGGGATCGTACCACGGCGCACCCATTGCATCGCGGATATTGTCTTTAAGGCTGACAAGCGGCTGAATGGGTGGCACTTTTGCGTTATACTGCCAGTCTACCATAACGGTTTTGGGATTGAGCGCCTCCTGCATTATTTCCACTTCGTCAGGTTCACAGGTTGCGTATGCGCGGTATGTCTTGTTATACTTATCTTTTTCAAGCAACATATCCATCCACACCATAGGACGTCGCCTTCCTCCGCTACCTCGTCTGTGAGTGATTTTAAAAATGCGGGAAGCTTTTTTCTGTCTTTGTCACAGCGGGTGTAATAATACGCCTCGTCACAACCGATATGCATAAATTCGCCCTCTCCGAACAAGTCGTACAACTCACCCCGTACCTGTTTAAGAAGCGCAACCGTTACCACCTTTGCATAGGGAAAATTTTTATTTAAAAAATCAAGCATTTATTCTTTCTCCGTAAATGCATCTAGTCAAGATTTGCGCCGTCTTTTACAAGCTGTTCCTGCAGGCGTGTTATATCAATTTCTCTTATTGTTTTGTTTTCGTTTACGGCAAGTGTTGCCGCAAGTCCTGCCGCCTGTCCCATTGCCATCGCCGCGGGCATACAGCGCATACCGCCCACCGCCTGCGACTCGCACGCTATCGTCTTACCTGCAACGAGCAGGTTTTCGCAGTTTTTGGGAAGCATTGAGCGATAAGGGATATAATATCTTTCCGCAATTTCAATTTTGAAGTTGCCGGATTCCTCAGGCGTTCTTACGTGAACGTCCATGCCGTAGCCGTAAACTGCAATAGTATCGTCAAATTTTGTGCCGTCAGCCACGTCTTTTACAGTAATGCGGTAGTCACCCTCGATATGTCTGCACTCTCTTACGCCGAGCACCGAGCCGACGTTGGTGATCTTTGCATTTTCAAAGCCGGGCGTCTTGTCTTTAAGAACGCTGAATGCGTCAAGCACCTGACGTCTTGCGTTGCGGTGTCCGTCCGAAATACTTTTCGCGTCCGCCGCGTCAACTGAGAAGGTGCGGTAGTGGTTTACCTTATAATGTCCTTTTTCGGGCATAAGATACGCCTTTACGGGAAGCTCGGGTCTTTTGCCGAATTCGTTATACTTTTCGTCGTCCACGCGGTCAACCTCAAACATAAGCGTTGCGGGCTGCGGTATACCGCTTTCTTCGTGACCCTTGTAGGTGGGAACGCCCGCCTTGTCCGCGACTGCCGCGATACCCGTACTGTCGATAAACACCTTTGCGGATATGCAGATAAGTCCCTGCGGTGCGTCAAGGACCGCGTAGGTTATATTTTTATCCTTTGTGATGCAGTCGGCAAACTTTGTATAGCAAAGCACCTCAACCCCTGCTTCCTCCGCCATTTCATCAAGCACCACCTGAAGATAAAACGCATCAAAGGGTGTTACGTGTCTGTGATATCTTTGTATAAACGAGGTGTGCAGAGAGGGAGAGTCGGTCTTGTCGGGAGTGACGACTGCATTATACTTTTCAAGATGCTCTATAATTTCGTCAAACAGACCGCCGAGCACCTTTTTGTTGCCGTCGCGGTCGTAAACTGTCATAAACGGGCCGACAATGCCCGACGTTGCCATACCGCCCAGCATACCCGTAGATTCGACAAGTATGACCTTGGCGCCGTGACGTGCGGCAGAAATTGCGGCGCACACGCCCGCAGGTCCGCCGCCGATAACTGCAACGTCATATTCGCCGTAAAGCTCAATCTGATTCTGATAGGTGATTTTCATGTTATTATCTCTCCCTTAGGTTTAATAGCTTTATTATACTATGTTACAATTAAAAAGTAAACAAAAAGCGAGGAGTCTGTATTTAAATTATGGTTTCACGGTGAGGTGTTAATATCTTGTTTTCATCTCATCCCCGTTAAACTATTACAAAAAAGCGGAAGAAGTGACCTTCTTCCGCAATATTTTCAGTATGTATTAAAAATTCAGGCGCTCTTCCTCGATTACAAGAGGTCTGTTCATGATACGTGTGTTCATTGTCAGGATATACTCGCCCAAAAATCCCATAAATCCAAGCTGAATACCGCCTATAAAGAATATAGCCAGTATAACGGGAAGCTGACCGAGTGAAAAGCTGTTCCACAGTATGAGCTTTGCAATTCCGAGTCCGATGCCTGCAATTATGCTGAGCATAGCAAAGAATACGCCGAGGAAGGTTGCAACGCGCATACCCGTTTTGGTGTAGCTTGTAAAAGACAGCATTGCCGCATCGTAAAGGCTTGCAAAGTTGTTGTGCGTTTTACCGGCGCGGCGCTGAGGCTGTTCATACTCAATTTCTTTACGCTCAGGACCAAGCTCTGCCACGATACCGCGGATAAAGGGGGTCGGGTCACCAAGCTCTCTGAGTGTTTTTACAAAGCTTTTGTCATAAAGACCGAAGCCTGTAAACTGCTCGATCATCTCAACACTGCTCATTTTACGGATGATCTTATAATAGCAGCCGCGAAGGAAGTACATTATCTTACTTTCCTTACTGCGTGTCTTTTTACCGATAACTATTTTATAACCCTTTTCCCATTCGGCAACAAACTGCGGGATCATTTCAACAGGATCCTGAAAATCAGCGCAGATGGTGATAGTGCAGTCGCCTGTCGTGTTGATAATGCCGTAATAGGGGCTGTTAAACTGACCGAAGTTCTTTGAGTTTAATATCGCCTTTACGTTTTTATCCTCATTACAGATCTCTCTGATTATCTCGCGGGTTCTGTCTGTTGATTTATTGTCGATAAACAGGATCTCATAATTATAGTCACTGCAGTTTTTTTTAAGCTCATCGCGTACCGCCTCGTAAATGGGTCGCGCGTTTTCTTCCTCGTTGTAGCAAGGAATCATTACAGATATCGTTTTAGCCATTATAAAGTCCCCCTGATATGATCAATGGTTTTTGCAATTCCCGATCTGAAATCGGTAAGCGGCTTAAAGCCTGTATCTTCGCAAAGCTCTGAAATATCCGCCTGAAGATTTATTATCTTACCGTCGGGATAGGGTATATCCCCGATTCCGAGCGGCAGATCCTTGTCAATGCTGTCGCGGATAATATAAATATATTCGCAAAGCTTGCGCGACTGACCGTTTGCAACAAGATAGGTCTTGCCGTGCACACCTTTTTGTGCCACAAGCATGAGCGCACGCGCCGCATCACCCGAATAGAGATAGTCCCACAGCTGAATGCCTGCGGTAAGTGACGGCTTTTCGCCTTTTAAAAGCTTTGTTATTACCGATGACACCATTGTAAGCGGACCGTCGTGCGGACCGTAAACGCTGAATATCCTCACCCATTCAAAGTCAAGACCAAGCTTTTCACATTCTATTCTTGCCATTCTGCCTGCAGAATATTTTGCAATACCGTAGCCGTTTTCGGGAAAACAGGGGGTGGCAGGCGTTATAACACCGTCGACTCTGCCGAATTCAGCCTGAGAGCCTGTGCCGACAAAGACTGAGCAGGACAGCGCACTTGCCACACGCACCGCATCAATAGTGTACTGCATGTTGGCGATCTGCGCGCTCATGTCGTTTCTTCCCTCGCCTATCGTATGTGCCCACGCAAGATGGAAAAATGCATCGGCGCGTACTACAAGCTCTTTTAAGTTTTCAAGACGGCTGATATCACAAAACACCTTTGTTATCAGCGGGTGGTCCGGCAACGAATCAGCCCTTGCCGAGCCTTCGCGGCATACTGCAATAACCTCGATGCCGTTTGACGCAAGCTCGTTACAGAGCGCAATACCGATAGCGCCTGTAGGGCCTGTTACAACTGCTTTTTTGATTTGTCTTAAAGACATACAAGTCTCCAATCTATTCTTCTGAGATCATAGGAATAAACATCTGCTTTTTAAGCTCTTCCCTCGGTAAGAAGGGCGCAAGGTCTTCAAGAGGCGGAGAAACGAGTGTTCCGTCTGCAAGACGCTTGGTCGAGCTCTTGGGCTCCCATACCTGTACGGTGTCTGTGAATATCTCACAGAAAACAGGACCGTCAAGCGAGAGCACCGTGTCAACAACAGACTTCATTTCCGCGTTGCTCTTTGCGCTGTAGTAGGGATAGCCGAATGCTTTTGCAAGCAGTTCAAACTGCGGGAAGGAGAGGTCGCCCGACTCCTCACCGATGCCTACCTTACAATGATTTGAAAACAGATTTGTCTGTGTTATGCGGATGGAATGATAACCGCCGTTATTTATAAGGAATATTTTTATAGGAAGCTTGTTTGTAAGAATCGTCTGAAGCTCCTGAAGGTTCATCATGATACTGCCGTCACCTTCAAGACAGATGGTTTCTTTTCTGCCGCCGCCGATACATGTACCTATCGCAGCGGGAAGACCGTAGCCCATGCTTGCGATAGCGCTGTTGTTTGCCATACGGCTGCCCTTCTGGATAACGTACGCCTGGTTGCCGACAACACAGCACGCGCCGTTTGATACAGCGGTAAGGCTGTTTTCGGGAAGACGTGAGCTGAGATAGCGTACAAATGCGTACACGTTTGCGGTAGTGCCGTTCTCCTGCCACTGATCGTCACGGACAACGGGATATTCGCGCTTCCAACGTGCGCAGGTGTCAAGCCAGAGCGAATCGTTAAAGAGAGGTCCTTCTGCTTTTTTATTGAGCTTTTCAAGAAAGTCCTTTGCATCAGCCCAGACAGGCATCTCAACGTGAAGCGTAGGCTTTTTAAGCTCAGCTTTATCGATGTCGACCATGATGACCTTTGCCTCGCGCGCCCAGGTCTGCCAGTTATAGCCTACCTGACGGATAGAGATTCGTGTGCCTATCGCAAGGATAAGGTCTGCGTTCTGTATAGCAAAGTTGCCCGCGCGGTCGCCCATGTTACCTGCTCTTCCGCAGTAAAGCGGGTTTTCGTCTTCGATAAGGTCGACTGCGTTCCAATAGGTAACTATCGGGATATTCAGTTTCTTGGCAACCTCTCTGAAGGTGTCGTATGCGCCTGAGAGACGGATGCCGTAGCCTGCGTGGAAAACAGGGCGCTTTGCCGCCTTTATCTGCCCGATGACCGAGTCGATAACGCTGTCCTCAACGGGCGGGGGCAAAAGCTTGTCGTCTTCTGTCGGGTCGTAGCCGTAAAGCTCGTCAGTTTCGATATATCCGCCCTGGAAGTTTACGGGAATGTCTATCCAGACGGGACCGGGTCTGCCCGTTGTAGCAAGGTGCCAGCCCTTTTCAAGCGCGTAACGGATATCCTTGGGGTCTTCTATCATTGTGGCATATTTTGTCATATGCTCAACAGATTTTACAATGTCGTACTCCTGATCACCCATTGCGCGAAGCGGTGTCTCGGTGTATGAAAGCGCATAGCGCGCAGTTGTGTCATATCTTACCTGACCGCTGATGACGAACATGGGAATAGAGTCGAGCCAGCCGCCTACGACACCTGTAAGCGCGTTGGTGCCTCCGGGGCCTGTGGTGACACAAACCGCCGCAATTTTATTGTCAAGTCTTGCATATGCTTCGGCAGCGATAGCACATGCCTGCTCATGATGGTTATAGGTAACCTTAAGATTTTCGTTGTGGCCGAGTGCGTCGTTAAGATGCATTGCACCGCCGCCGACTACTGAAAATACGTCGGTAACTCCTTTTGATACTAAAAAGTCTGCAACATAATCTGCCAGTCTTATTTTCACGGGTTTCTCCTATCTTTTAAGTTATTTTTGGGGAAAAGCTCAATTATAATGAGGCTGCTGTATTGTAAAGACGGTCACAGTACAGATAGCCTGCAATAAATAAAATTACAATAATGGCAACTAAAATTGCAAATTTTATATATGCCATAGAAACGGCACCGCCTTTTAAAGAAAACGTTTTGTTTTGCGTGTGCGGGCGTTTTGCAGTATAAATCATATCCAATAATATCGCAACAAGCATTGTAAGAATTGCAATGCTTGAAATGACAGTCGTAAGATTTAATAAGTAGACGCTGTGCGGCGCTGAGTCAAACAGCTTTTCACCGTCCAGCGGAAAGGGAGCGAGCATGCATAAAAACAGCAGGCTGAAGGTCAGGTTTCTCGTATTTGTTTTTGGCTTATCAAAAACAAATGCAAAAAACGGAATCGCAATAAAAATAAGGGTGTATGTATAGCTGAAGGCGGGAAAAATTATCATCACCGAGCAAAGCGCCATATATTTTTGCCATGCTTTTTTTGAAAAAAAGAATATAAACGCTGTGATAAGGGCAAATATTACCTTGACCGCGTCGGCGCCGACAGGACTTATATGAAGCGCCTCGGAAATAAACCGAAGCGTATTGTCGATATTGACCTTGTAGCCTGTGCCGCGGCTGAACATGTCGACCCCCGTCGACGTGATATTGCCAAGCATGGTAATGAGTGATGAAAAACCGCCGAAAAACAGAAACGGAACAAAAAACAGTATTATTCCGTAAAGGATGCACCGCAGTGCATCCTTAAAACGTTTTTCTGTAATAAGTATTATCCCGAAAATTGCGGGATAGATCTTAAGCGCGGCGGCAATTGCAAGGCTGATGAGCGCAAGCTCACGCCTTATCCTGCTTTCGCTTTTGTAATTCTGTACAAAGTATGCAAGAAATACGAGCGTCGGTAAAATTATATTACCGCGTTCAAACGTATACCAGAAGGGTACTGTCGCAAGTAAAACGGCAAGCACCTTTCTTCTTTCTTTATTATCGGCTTTTTCGGGCAGAAAAATCTTGTAAAGTATAAAAACCGAAAATACCGTCACAGCGCATGCCGTGACAATGCCCGTCTGTGAGTTGCGCATCGAAAACGCATCGGCGCCCTGCGGGAACAGATACCCGCACAGTCTGTAAAACAGATATGCAAGCGGCGGGTATATCACACCGCGCTCTGCATACGGATCTTCAAAGCCTGCATCGTAGATGCTGTTGAAAAAATCCATAAAAATATCGTTTTTATCACTGTGGAGCAGGGAAAAGAACGCTTTTCCGTCCTGAACGGGAAGCTGTATGACCGTCAGCGCAATCAAAATTGCAAGCGCGCCGTAAAAAAGACGTACGGGTGTTATCTTATTGATCAGATCAAAGCCCCGTTTCATTTGCTGACAGCTTCAATGATGACCTTTGCCATATGGTCTATCATCTCGTCTGTCATGCCGGGATATACGCCTACCCAGAAGGTGTTGTTCATAATAAAGTCAGTGCCTGAAAGATCACCGACAACACGGTAAGCGTCAGTTCCTCTTATCTGGTCAAAGCAGGGGTGCTTGATAAGGTTACCTGAGAAGAGAAGACGAGTCTGAACGTTATTGTCCTCAATAAAGCGTGTGACCTCGTTTCTGTCAAGACCTGAGCCCTCGCGTACTGAAATAAGGAAGCCAAACCATGAAGGACGGCTGTTCTCTGCGGGCTCGGGAAGAATGATCTTATCCTCAACACATTCGAGCGCCTTGCGGAGTCTGTCCCAGTTGTGACGGCGTCTTTCGATAAATGACGGAAACTTCTTAAGCTGCTCGCAGCCTACTGCAGCCTGCATGTCGGTAACCTTTAAGTTGTAACCGAAATGGCTGTACACGTATTTGTGGTCGTAGCCCTGCGGAAGCTCGCCGTACTGACCGTCAAAGCGGTGCTTACAGAAGTTATCCATACCTGAAGGACAGATGCAGTCACGTCCCCAGTCACGATATGAGAGGATAAGTCTGTGGAGCTGAGCGTTGTTTGTGTATACACATCCGCCCTCGCCCATTGTCATGTGGTGGGGAGGATAGAAGCTTGAAGTACCGATATCACCCCAGGTGCCTGAGAACCTGGTAACACCGTCGATGGTGTACTGTGTACCGAGCGCATCGCAGTTGTCCTCTACAAGCCAGAGTCCGTGCTTGTCACAGAATTCCTTTACAGCCTTGAGATCGAAGGGATTGCCGAGGGTGTGTGCAACCATGACTGCCTTTGTCTTGTCTGAAAGCGCAGCCTCAAGCTGTGTTACGTCGATATTGTACTGCGGAACGGTAACGTCAACAAAAACAGGCACTGCGCCGTACTGAAGAACAGGCGTTACTGTTGTGGGGAAGCCGCAGGCAACAGTGATGACCTCGTCACCGCGCTTTACCTGACGGTCGCCGAGCTCGGGTGCGGTAAGTGTCATAAACGCGATAAGGTTTGCAGATGAACCGCTGTTTACCAGGTGCGCGTATTTAGCGCCTATCCACTCGGCAAAGCTCTTTTCAAATTCGTCTGCAAATCTACCCGTAGTAAGCCAGAAATCAAGAGTCGCATCAGTGAGCGCGCACATTTCCTTTTCGTCAAATACACGCGAAGCGTAGGTGATACGGTCGCCTGCCTTGAAGGGCTCTTTTTTCTCTTTGAAATCATGATAATATTCAGCAACGAGCGCTTTTATCTGCTCTCTAGCCTCTTGTTCATTTTTCCAGATAGCCATATTAATAATCTCCCTGTTTAAGTGAATTGGTATATATTATTTTTCCCGTAATTGCGGAGAAAAATTATATTATATAATGCACAAAAATCAAAGGGCATGATTACTGCCCTTTGATTTCGATGCAGAAATTATTTCAAAAACTCTTGGATCTCCCTGTCCATTTCAGCAGGAATATCACCGCCTGAAAGCCATACCTTACCGAAACGGCAGGTCATATCCATACACTCGTCAATATGCCAGCGCGGTGACCAGCCGAATACCGATTTGATCTTGGAGCAGTCAAGCTTTAAGAAGTTTGCCTCATGCGGCGCATTTGCCTCCGCCTGATTTTCCCACGAAGCGCCCTCGCCCCAGTATTTGCAGAAAAGATCTACAAGCTCACCTGTGGTGACACAGTCACAGTCGTCAGGACCGACGTTATAAAAGCCTGCGTACTTTTTGTCCTCATACTGCCTCTGCGCGATCATAAGATACATCGAAAGCGGCTCAAGCACGTGCTGATAGGGACGTGTGGAATAAGGGTTGCGTACGGCAATGACCTTTTTGTCTGCCATAGCGCGTATACAGTCAGGTATTATTCGGTCGTTGGCAAAATCGCCGCCGCCGATCACGTTACCTGCTCTTGCGGTAGATACCGCGATCTTATCTGTAAAAAAGCTGTTTATATAGCTGTGTGTAACAAGCTCAGAGCAGCTTTTTGAATTTGAATAAGGGTCAAAGCCGTCGAGCTGTTCGTCTTCTCTGTAACCCCAGCACCATTCGTTGTTGCGGTAGACCTTGTCCGTCGTTACGTTAAGCACGCTTTTGACACAGTCGGAAAGACGCACACATTCAAGTATGTTTACAGTACCCATTACGTTTGTTTCGTAGGTGTAGTGCGGATCCTTATAACTGTCGCGGACGATAGGCTGCGCGGCAAGGTGAAGCACGATTTCGGGACGAGCCTTATCAAATGCCGCCTTTAACGAAGCGAGGTCGCGGATATCACCGATAACGCTTGTCATTTTACCCTCAAGACCCGCAAGGGAAAACAGATTGGGGTCTGTGGGCGGCTCAAGACTGTAGCCTGTAACGATTGCGCCCGCGCCTACGAGCATACGGCAAAGCCACGTGCCCTTAAAGCCGGTGTGACCCGTTACAAATACTTTTTTATTTTTATAAAACGATAGATCCATAATTTTTTAATCTTCCCACTTTTTCCAAGGGGCAGTTCCTTTTTCAAGATAATCCTCAAGCATTTCCTTCTCACGCTTAGTATCCATGCACTGCCAGAAGCCCTTGTGCATGTACGACATAAGCTCACCCTTTTCTACAAGGCTTGTGAGAGGTGATTTTTCAAATACGGTGCTGTCACCCTTGATATAATCAAATATCTCAGGCTCAAGAACCATATAGCCCGCGTTGATACGCGCGCCGTCATGCTTGTTTTTCTCACGGAACGCTCTTACCGAGTTGTCCTCGTCAATGTCAAGAACACCTTTTTCCTGTGCAAGCGTTACAGCGGTAAGCGTTGCGATCTTACCGTGCTCCTTATGGAATTTTACAAGCTTGGCAATATCAACGTCGCATACGGCGTCACCGTAGGTCATCATAAACGGCTCGTCACCGATATAACGCTTTATACGCTTGATCCTGCCGCCTGTCATGGTGTTAAGACCTGTGTCAACAACGGTGACCTTCCACGGTTCGCAGTGCTGATTGTGAATTATCATATCATTGGTGCCGTTTGTAAAGTCAAAGGTGATGTCACTGTTGTGCAAAAAGTAATCGGCAAACCACTCTTTGATGACGTGCTGTTTATATCCTGCACATATGACGAACTCGTTAAATCCGTAATAAGCATATTGCTTCATTATATGCCAGAGAATAGGCTTTCCGCCGATTTCTATCATTGGCTTTGGCTTAAACTGTGATTCTTCACTTATACGGGTGCCGAAGCCGCCTGCCAGAATTACAACTTTCATAATTTCCTGTTCCCCTGTGATAAAATAATATTAAATGTTAATTTAATCAATCTTACTATACCATGTCTTGTCCAAAAAAGCAAGCACATTATATTTGTTAAAAAAGAAAATAGGAAGAAAATTGCCTTTTTCAACCAAAATTATACGATAATTAGCCGAAATTATACGGTGAGATCACTCTCCGCCCGCTTTTCTTATCGCGCGCGGGGTGACGCCCGCGTATTTTTTAAAAAGTTTACTGAAATATTTTATATCATGAATTCCCACGGCATCCGCCGTCTCGCTCACCGTGTACTCCCCCGTTTTAAGAAGCTCTGTTGCGCGGTTTATACGCAGTCTGTTGCGGTATTCCACAGGTGACATTCCCATACATTCGGAAAATATCCTGCGAAAGCTGCCTTCGGACATACCGCACATTTTTGCAAGCTGTTCAATGGGAAAATCAAGCGCGAAATTATGTGTGAGATATGAAAGTCCCGCCTTTATCTTACGGCTGTTTTCATCAAGCTGTGTGCGGTTGGTATCCCTTGCCATTTCATATAAAAGCTTAAATGAAAGCGACAGTCTTTCAAGCCAGTCGAAAGGCCCCGATGCTTTTGCTTTTGATGCAAGTTCCTCCAAAAGTCCGCGGTAGGTGCCGTGTCTGTCGCAAAATAAAACACCCGCCCTGTCGTCAAAACGGATCGGCTTTGCGTCCGCATCGTGAAGCAGAAGGTCTATCACCATAAAATCGGCATTTTCCTGCCACTTGGAACGGTAGGCGGTATCACAGGGCAGATAGACCATATCGTTTTTGCCTGCGCAGAGCGTTTCGTTGCCAAAGGAAAAAACCGCCGTTCCTTCGGTTATATAGACAAACCTGTCTATAGGTACGGGCTTCATTTCAAATCTGTGGCATGCAGCAACGTGACATGGCTCAATGCGAAGGTCGACAACTGCAAGCTGATTGATGGATGCGTGCGCCAGAGCGTTGATTTTCATATTCACTCACCTCGTAGGTCTAGTATACCATCTGACCTGCCCTGTGTCAAATGCTTGATTTTTACGAAAAAAAGGTCGTTTTGTCTCTTTTACGCAAAGTATTTGCCTGATATAATTTAGACAATAAAATGAAGGAGTATGCTTATGGAAAACAGTCTTACTTTAAAAGTCAAAAAGCTTGCCTACAGTCTCGGCGCAGACCTTGTGGGTATTGCAAATATTGAACGCTACGAGAATGCGCCGATAAAGATGAGTCCGCAGGGAATTCTGCCTACGGCAAAGTCGGTTATAGTCTGCGCGGTACATCATCCCGATGCAGCAATTGAGCTTGACGGCGAGGTTCATCCGCAGGTGATGGGTCCTTACCGTATTCAGTACATAATGAACGACAAGCTTGACGTGCTTTCCTTTAAAATTGCGAGAATGCTTGACGATCTCGGCTATGAGACGGTGCCGATAGCAAGCTCGAATATATGGAGATACCGCGGATATAAAGAGATGGACGCGACCTTTGCGCCCGATATCAGCCATATCTACAGCGCGGTCTGCGCGGGCCTCGGTGAGCTTGGCTGGAACGGTCTTTGCATCACTCCCGAATACGGCGCAAGAAACAGATTTATTTCAATTATCACAGAGGCGGAGCTGACACCTACTCCCCTTTACAACGGTCCCAAGCTTTGCGACCTGTGCGGCGAGTGTATAAGAAAATGTCCGACAAACGCATACCGCAAGGAAGTAAACGGCACAAAAAACGTTGTGATAGAGGGCAAGGACCACATCTTCTGCAACAAAAATCTCTGGCGCTGTGCATGGGGCGAGCATTTTGATATCGACCTCGACCTTCCCATTCCCGAAAAGGTGGACGAAAAGGTGCTTCTTGAGCACGTTGCAAAATACGGAATGCGCGGCGGTGAGTTCGGTGTCTGCCTTAAGGTCTGTCTGCCAAAGCATCTTCGCAACTGGGATGAGGATTACTGCAAAAAGACGGCAAGACGCATCCGCCACGTGACACCCTCGGAGCTTGACGTGCACCGTCAGGTATACGATAAGGTTCTCTCTCATGCAAGCGCATGGGACCTTGACAGCGTACACTTTATATCAAAAGAGTCGCTTGAAGGCGCGGGAATTGATATTAAAACAGAGCTTCCCGACGGTGTCGGCGCGATACTGCTCACCTCACGCTATCAGCTTCCCGCAGAGGCGAAGATAGACCATGACGGAAGCATGGCGCATATCGAAAGCTTTGACAGCTGTCATAAAACACGCGCAAGCGCGCTTGACAGCTACGGAAGGATCGCGCAGTTCAACGTTGACTTTACCGAGCTTGACGTCTGCCGTGAGCTTGAAACACTCGGTTATTCCGCGCTTCCCAAGACAAGAATGGATCATGAGCCGTTCCGTGCTCTTTGCAAGGTCGAAAAGACGGAAAATACGTTTATCCGTACCTCGCTCGTACTTACCTCTGCTCCTTTTGTTGATAAAGCGGCAACCGACCTTTCATCCATAGCGCCCGCCAAAAATCTCAAGGCACAGCTCAGACAGCTTGCCAAGGATAAAGGCGCAGACCTCTTCGGCGTTGCATCCGCAAAGGATATTGATTCAATAGTAGAGCAGTTAAGAAGCATCCGCAAGGACGAAAAACAGCTTGTCGTTGAAGATAAAAATACACGTATGATGCCCTTTGACCCTGTAGTTACGGAGGAAAAAAGGGAGTTTAACAATATGAGCGACTATCTCAAGGACGCAAAGTCGGTCATCGTACTCGGTATGCATTACCCCGAAACACCTGCAGAGCGTGTCGGCAAGCCGCCTGCAGAGTCGGTAGGACCGTACGTATTTACGCAGTATGAGGTAAACAGACTGACAGGCCATCTTGCATACTCGGTATGCAGAAGCCTCAATGCGCTCGGCTACGAGGCGGTCTACTCGCATAATCTCACGGGCGCAGGCTCGACTGTCGGAAGTCCCCGCGGTCAGTTTAACGACGCATCCTGTAACGCGCTTGAGGCGGTCTGCGCGGGAATCGGCAAAATGGCGCTTAACGGCTCTGTTGTAACTGAGGAGTACGGAATACATCAGCGCTTTGTTGCTATCGTTACCAATGCCGACCTTGAAAGCGACGAGGTGAAGGAAGGTCTTGCGGCTGCATGCGCAGGCTGTGAAAAGTGCCTTACCGTATGTCCCACGGGCGCGCTCAAAAAGGAAAGACTTACAGAGCTTGACGTCGCGGGTAAAAAGATCACCTACCTTCCTGTAGATGCGCTCCGCTGTGACTGGGCAACAAGATTTGCGCTTGTTGCTGAGGAAGGTAACATGTACACGGGTAACTTTACCGATATCCCCTGCCCCGAAACTATAACCGCGGATAATCTTGCAGATGCACTTCGTCAGCAGGACCCCGTATTCAAATTCAGACCTGTCACAGGCGAAAAATGTATAGTTAACTGTCCTTTGAAATAGCGGTCTGCGCGAAGAAACGGCAACGATACTGCGTAAGGTCAGCTTTGAGGGCAATAAATACTCCGACTGCGGCCGGTCAAAAAACAAAAAGAGATATAAACAAATACGGAACAGGCATTGTTTTGCCTGTTCCGTTTTTTAATTGTACGTATTTTGGCGGGAAGGCACGGAGACCCTCCCCTATATTACACGGTAAGTACGACCTTACCTATATTTTCACCGCGTTCAAGTATCGCGTGCGCCTCTTCTGCCTGCTGTATCGGGAGTGTCTTATATATTGACGGCTTTATCTCACCGCTTTCAATTTTCGGCCACACGTTTTTCACAAGCTGTGACAGAATATACGCTTTGAATTCGGGCGTGCGGTTGCGAAGCATCGACCCTACAAGGTGCAATCCCTTTGTAAGAAGCGGGCGAAGCTGAATATTAGTTTCAACTCCCGCAAGGGTGGAAATTACTATCCAATAGCCGCCGCGCGCCATAAAGGGCAGGCTTTTGCCGAGCGTTTCGCCCGACAGACAGTCCATCGAAACGTTTACGGGCGTTCCGTTTTGCTCCTCTTTTTCAAGTATCTGCTCAACCGGCTGCGTAGCCGAATTTATTATAACGTCCGCGCCAAGAGGCTTTATTTTTTCTGCAATTTCATCGGAGAGCACCGACGTTATCACCCTTGCGCCAAACGCCTTTGCCATGGGTATTGCAACAGATGCAAGCCCGCTTGCACCCGCAGGAATAAAGGCGGTCTGCCCTTTTTCAAGATGCCCCTCTATAAACAGATTAAGGTATGAGGTCGCATACGCTTCGGGGAGTGACGCCGCCTCGACCATTGAAAGACCTTTGGGTATCGGCATGAGCATATCATATTTTACGGAGACGTACTCGGCATATCCTCCGCCGCCGAGAAGCGCGCACACCTTATCGCCGACCTGCCACTTTTCCACAGCTGCGCCCACCTCTGTAATCTCTCCTGAAATCTCAAGTCCCATCCATTCGGGACAGCCTGCAGGAGATGGGTATCTGCCCTGTCTTTGCAAAAGATCTGCGCGGTTAAGCGCCGCGGCGTGTATTTTCACAAGACATTCGTCCTCTTTTATAACGGGGCCAGGCACCTCGCTCCACACTAAATTTTTATTTTCATCAACAAGTACAGCTTTCATAGTTTTTCCTCACAGATTATGTTCTTTAAGATATTCGTCCATGCGTATTCCGACCTCTGTATCGGCAGGAATATAGTCCTTCGGGATATTTGATATCTCAAGCTTAAGTCCGTCATACATCGGCATCAGCTCCTCTTGCTTAAGTCCCGTCAGCGCAAGCACCTTGGAGTTATCGGTGATTCTGCGGAAAAGTCTTGCATACTCAAGCTGCCACCTTACGTTTTTTCTCATTTCGGGGCTTTTGATTTTAATATAGTCCTCTTTATCCACCCATACCGCTTCAAGTCCGACAAGCTCACGGTAATACTCTGCGATTTCTTCCCACGTTCTGTGCTCTGCAGAGCATACGTTGTAAGCCTCTCGCATCGCCTCGTTTTTAAACAGTATACGCGCGATCATTTTTGCAACGTCACCGCCCCACGAAAGTGTTGCAGGCTTATCCTTTGCCTGAACGGGCAGAACCACCTTTTTACCCATCATTGCCCGTCCCACACAGTCCTTGAATTCGTGTGTAACAAGCTGAAGTCGCATTGTGGAAAAAGTGGTTGCAGGACGGACTATGGTGAAGTTGCCGTATGGCGATGCCATAAGAAGATCCTCGTTCTGCGCTTTTTGTATGCAGTAATCGTGAGACGCCTTCAATTCCTCGTCCTCCGACGAATCCCACAGCCTCGGCGACGACTCCTTTATCGGTTGTTCCTTATCGTCGTAAATACGGCAGGATGAGAGGAAAATATAATGCTCGCAGTTTTCCAAAAACAGATTGTAATAATCTGCAAAATCGTATTTGCCGTAATCCATAAAGTTTACTATACCGTCAAACTCTTCTTTGAGAAGTTCAGTAAGAAATTCCTTGTCAAAGGCGTTTCCTTTTATGTAACGTGCACTGTCCGACCACGGCGCTTTTTCATCAAGTCCGACACCTGTTACGTCGTAATTTAATTTTATAAGCTCGGGAACAAGATAACGTCCCATAGCGCCCGTCGAGCCTAAAACCAAAACCTTTTTCATATTCTTTATCCTCTTTTAATCAATATGTTTACTGTTAAAGCGCACTCCGCCGACTATTTCATCAAGCACCTTCTGTACAAGATAATCATGCTCATACGTAAAGGGATTTTGTTTCGTACCCTGAATGTACGCATAAAAATCTTTCATCATTTCATCGTATCTGCCGTCTTTGGTATTATCTTGCATAGGAATAATGAGCTTGCGGTCCTCATAAGTCTTATCCGCAATACCTGTATCAGAATAAGTCATTGTAATGGGGCGCTCAAGCGGGCAGATGTTGACAGTACCTCGGCTTCCCGACACCATAAGCTGACGTCTGCCAAAGCCGTTGACCTCAACAGACGACACGTATATTCGCGCAAGCGCTTTATCGTATTCAAGCACCGCAAGATTGTTATCCTCAAAATCAATGCCGTCCATTCCTGTGTGCTTCAGGAATGAGGTGATCTTTTTCGGCTCTCCCATCATATAAACTATAAGGTCAACAAGATGGCTTCCGAGAATATACATGATACCGCCGCCGAAATTGGTGAGCCATTTTTTATAATTTTCGGGATGAAAGGTGCTCATTTCAGCATTTATTGAGTATATCTCACCGAGGTCACCGTTTTTAATATGCTCAAAGCATTTTAAAACTGCGGGATTGTAGCGGTACATATAGCCAAGCTGAATTATAAGGCTTTTCGACTTTGCCCTGTCAAGCAACTGCTTGTATTCGGCAAGTGTCCCGCTTGCAGGCTTATCCATGTGTATGTGCCTGCCCGCATCAATACACATTTTTGCGTACTTTGTAAGGTTCCACACGTCGCTTTCGACAAGTACCGCATCCGATTTTTCTATAACCTCGTCAACGCTCATGCGGGCAAGTCCCGCGTAGCCGTGGCTTGCGCCCCGCTTTTCTATCCAACGTTCGTTTTCCTCAGCAAATCCCACAACCTCAAAAAGTTCGGGAAACTTACGCACCGCCTTCATTTTGGCTTCGCCGTGGTTGTGGCCGATGCCTATCTGTCCGATTTTAATCATTTTTATCTCCAATCAAATACTGTACCCATTATGAAATCATTGTTTTGACAAAGCTCTGTATAGATCCTGGTGCACTCCTCAGGCTTTACCACACGGCCCACCATTGATTTCATATCAAGTCTGCCTGCCGATATCATATCAAGTATTGCTCTGCAGTCATCGTGATGCGTCCAATGGTGCGGATAAGATTCTACTTTTGGTCTTACAAGATTGTGCGCGCCTATAAGTTTGACACCGGGTCTGTGCACCAGCTGATAATAATCCACCGCACAGTCGGAAATACGCGTACAGCCGAGAAGCGATATTCTTCCCATCCACGATGCACATTCAAGCGCCTGCTTCATGGCAACGGATGCACCCGTCACCTCGACTGTTGCCCTGACACCGCATCCCTTTGTAAGCTTTTTTACAGTCTCTGCAAAATCGGGCGCAGACGGGTCGAGCGCATAGTCCGCGCCAAGCTTTAACGCAAGGTCACGGCGGTCTTTGTTAAGATCGACCGCAATAAGCGGGTTTGCTCCGCTGAGTCTTAAAAACTGTACCGAAAACATACCAAGAAGTCCAAGACCCATTACCATCGCGCTCTCACCGAGCTCAAGCTCAAGCTTTCTTACTCCGCCAAGACCCATCGAGGCAATTATTACAAAGCAAGCGTAGAGCGAGTCGATATTTTCGTCCTCGACTTTGGTCACCTTGATTTCGGGTACGACGTTATACTCAGTATGAACACCGTGGTAGACAAGCACTCTGTCCCCGACCTTTACCTTTGTGACAGCCTCTCCGATTTGGGTCACGTAGCCGACACCGCAATAGCCGAGCGCCTTCGGAAAATCGCCCGCGCCCGTGTTGGGCATACCCATAATGCATGCGCGCTCTGTACCGCCCGATACCACGGTGTACTCCATTTTCACCATGACGCTGTCGGGAGCAAGCGGTTTTGTTTCTTTGATTAAAAGCTCCGCCGTCTGCGGTTTTGTAAATACTATACTTTTTGTTTTCATACTATCCTCCGTATTCCTTCAATTACTGATTTTGCAGTTTTAAGATGTATCTGCTCCATCGTACTGCTCTCGGAAAATCTGTCAACACAAAAGGCTATCTGTCCGCCGAGCGCGGGATTGAGCACGCGGGTGAGATTGCCGCAGCGTCCGTTTGCATGGTAGCTTACGGGTGTTTTTACCTCTTTTTTAAGCATCAGCATCGCCTTTACCGCCTCAAGCATCTGCTCTTCGTTGCTTGCCTTTGTTACAATTTTTATTATGTCGGGATTTCTCTTTTCCAAAAACAGCGCAAGCTCTGTAACCTGAGTACTGTCCATGGCAATTCCCGGATGGCAGGAAAGCAAAACCTCAGCGCCCTTACCGTGAATTTTTTCAATAAACTCACACTGTTTTGATATTATCTCGGGGTCGGTTACTATTTCTTTTGGATTGCCCTTGGTAAACGAGTATTTGTCCTCACCGCAGAATTCCGATTTTGAAGGAAGGTGGAAGGTATACCCCTGTATATCAACACCCGCGGCGCCCGCATCTACCGCGCGCAAAAAACTGTCGGCGCGCATGTCCTCGGTGTACCCTGCTTTTTTATTATCGTAGGTACGGTTATAGTTGAGCGCAAGGACGGGCAGACCCGCCGACGATATGATATTTCTGAGAGAATCAACATCCGTATCCTCAAGACAGGACAGATGAAGGTCTATCATGTCCGCGCCGTCATACCTGCAGTTTTTAATTTCAGCGATTGCAGAGCGTTCTGTTTTTTCACGTATGACGCCCGCAATTGCAGGAGCTGTAATTTTTGATAATTTTTTCATAAAAGCGTCACCTCTTGTTTTCAGTATAAAACACAAAAAAACAATGTAAATGTAATAATTGATATTTTTATCAATTATGATACACAAAATTTAAATTCTGTGTTATAATATTTTGCGAGGTGATATCATTTGTTTATAAGCTCTGTTTCTGATCTGACCGTCACAAATATATTTTCTGCCAACCGTCTGCTAAATTCTCCCGTCGGAATTACAACTCACAGACACAACCGCAAAAGCTGGGCGGTTGTACTTAAGGTAAAAGGCGAAACGATTTATACTGTAGGTAATAAAAAGGTGCTGTCCGACCGCTATCATCCCGTGATTTTGCCGAAGGGATGCGACTACTCGTGGGAGTGTACAAAGGCGGGCGAGTGCATCCTTATCGAATTTGATGCAAACAGCACGCTTTCCGATTTTGACTGCTTTGAAATAAGAGATAACTCACTTATCATAAATGATTTTGAAAAAATCGAAAAAAGCCTTGGTTCCAAAAAGACGGAGTGCTATTATTACCTGTATGAAATTTTGCTTTTTCTGATAAGATCGGCACAAGCGGAGCCTGTACATCCGCAAAAAGCGCTTGTACTGAAGCCCGCGACAGATTATATACACACGCAGTATTTTGACAGTAACGTTACAAACGATATGCTGGCAGAACTTTGCAAAATGAGCACCGTCTATTTCAGAAAATGCTTTGTGTCGGTTTACGGTGTACCGCCGATGAAGTATCTGCACAACCTGCGTATACAAAAGGCAAAGGCGATTTTAAACAGCGACTTTGAATCGGTCGGGCAGGTGGCGGAAAGTGTGGGGTATAACAGTATCTACCACTTTTCAAAAATGTTCAGACAGTACACAGGCATAAGTCCCGTAAACTATTCAAAACAAAATAAAAACAGATAAATTGCGGTTTAACGGGGAAACAAACCTTAGGCTCCCTTGTAAAGGGAGCTGTCGAGCGTATGCGAGACTGAGGGATTCAAAGATGCAAAAATACTTGTATTTACAATGTTTTTACGTAAAAACTAAATCCCTCCACCGAGCAAGCTCGGTCCCCCTCCCTTTAGGCAAGGGAGGCTTTTCATCCCGCAAAACCACAATTTGACTACAACAAAAATAGGAAGAAGCTTTCACCTCTTCCTATTTTTTATATCATTTTTGCAATTGTTTTTACACACTCGGTCGCGTTTTTTATTGCATCGGCGGGTGATGGTATCTCTGTCGGCTGCATGCTTTCAAGCGGGATACTCTCAAAATGCCTGTTTATCTCAATTTCTGCCTTATCTATATCGTACGGCTTTTGCATATGATCAAATACCGCCTTTCCGAGCTTGTCAAAATAGTGCATTACCAGCTCGTATGCGGGTTGTGCGCAGTATCTGTTGTAGATGTTTCTCTTAAGCGCCACCTCGAAATCGGGATTGACGGGCGCTGCCTTTTCAAGCTCTTTAAGTGACTGATATATCGAAAAGTCAGAGTTTACGCTAAGGAGAGCGCCCATCACCTTCAGCGCATTAAAATAGAGTGCCGTCACCTTTTCAAACTGCTCTTTATCGCGGCGCGCCTTATGGCATCTGACAAGCAAAAGGCTTATCATTCTGCCGAGCACCGTGCGGGTAAGGTCAACAGCGTCTCTCAAAATAAACTTATTGTCAAACGCGCCGTCCATTGCAAAAAGGCGTTCAAGCGCCGTTATCGATTGTTCAATAACGCCAAGATACTGCTCTCTCTTTATATCAAAATACTGCTCGATTACCGCGCCGTCCTCACCGTCGATCCTCTTTAAAAAGTAGATCGGCTTTGCCCACAGGTCGTGATGCAGGAATTTTTTAGGAAGATAGTCGAGATACTTTTCATCATCGGGCGTGCGGCGGGAATAACCGCCCCAATCGTTCAGCTTTATAAACGGCAACAGCTGCTGCCAGCTTTCGTTCATGATATCGGCATATCCGCCGTAGCGGTTGTGACAGAAGCCGTTTATAAGCTCTTCTACCGGTTTTTCAAGCGGATTCCACGAATTGTGCGCAAGATATTCCAATACAAGCGGGTCACTGTGCGAAAGCTCAGGCCACAGTATCATGCCCTGACAGTAGGGGTCGTCTGCGGCAATTTTCAGCCTCTCGTCCGAACGGTCGTAGGGACCTCGCAGCTCACTGTCCGACTCGTAGGCGTGAAAAAGACCGAATATCCACGGGAATTTTTTGACAACACCCCAGCTTAAAAAGCTTACGTCGGGGTCGTCTACCTCGGACGTGTAGTCGAGTATTATCGTTTTTGCGGGGTCAAGCTCGGCAATCAGCGTCTGCATTTCTTCCGAGGTCCACCAACCCACAAAATCCCAGCTTGCAAGCATCAGTTTTGCATCGGGAAAGCGGGTACGGATATTCTGCGCTATCCTGCGGTATGCAATAAGCTTGAGCGCGAGATTTTTCCTGGGGTCTGTGAACATTCTCCGCTCACCCAGACCTATGGTGTGGAAAAGCCCCGTCTGCTTTTCGTGCTCCTTTACCATCGTTTCTGTAAGATGCATGTAATGATCCATGCCTTCTTTTTTGGTAAAATCAAAAACACGTCCCGTGTCAGAAGCGGTGTACTGCGCGATCTCCTGTATACAGAAATCCGGCTTTTTGCTTTCAAGAAAGCTTTCGGGCGTGCGGCTGTACCAATGCGTCATCGTGCCGCAGTCGGTAGGGTAGATGAGGTCAAGTTCCCGTGCGTATTCAAGTATCTTTATACGAAGCTCACCGCGGTATTTGAGCGTCCAGAAATCAGTACGGTCGTTATACCCCTCGGCATCGGTACCCGTTACCGTGCGATAACCGTCGGGGTAGGGGACGTCATCGGGAAAAGCGCGTTGCCACACGTCGTCCATACCGATTCTCAGCATGAAAAAGTTGAGCCTGCGCTTTGTCATCCAGTCAAGCTCGCGCTTCCAGTCCTCAAACGACCAGTGCTCTGCCTGAAAACGCTTGAGTCCGCGGTGGGCGAAGTAGCGAAGTCCTCTGTATTCAAAGCGGGGAGATTCGACAATATCAATGTCATCCAACGGCAAGCCGTCACGGTGGGGGATAACGTCACCGTCCCAGAAATAGTGACAGCCTGCAAAACGCTCGAAATAATCGTACACCGCATAAAGCGTTGAACGGCCGCGCCCGCCCGCAAGAATGAGCGCACGGCGCTTTCCCTGCCTGTGCGAGCGTATGCAGTAATCGTCTGTTCCGTAGCGGATCCCAAGACTTTCTATGCGAAGCTCAAGCACTTCGCCCGCCACAAAATCGTTTACCGCGTCCGAGCCTATCACGATAAGGTCGGAAACACCGTCGTCCGTCTCTGTTACGGATATTTCTTTGCCTGTGACAAGCGTGTAAAGTCTGCAAAACGCATCTGCCGCGTGCGAGTATGCTTTTTCGCCCTGATCCGGCTTTAAAATGATGACTGACATATCTTCTCTCCTTGTTGGTTTTTAATGATTATACCATAAAAATAAAAAAATTAAAATGCTTTTTAGTATAGTTGGATATATTGCATTGCGTTTTTAGATATAAAAAGTCTTTAAAATTGCGGTTGCTACTGTTGCGGGGGTATCTTTGATTTTAAATATTTTGCAAATTATAGGTATTATATAACATCCCGATTAAACGGTGCAGACTCATTTTAATGCGGTTTTTGTTGAAAACTCAAAAGTTATATGATATAATTATTATATAGCGAACAAATAGAAAAGGAGGATTTTTATGAAAAAGAACACCACAAGACGCGCATTATTTATGAGCATATTGTCACTTATGCTTTGTGTGGCTATGCTTATGGGTACTACGTTTGCATGGTTTACAGATTCTGTTGTTTCGGGCAATAACAAGATTATTGCGGGCAATCTTGACGTTGAAATGTACTATGCAAATACTCCCGACGGTACGTATACCTCCGTTGTCGGCGCAGGCGATGTTTTCGTCACACCTGTGGGTCAGACAAAGGGTCTCTGGGAGCCGGGACATACTGAGGTCACCTATCTTAAAATTAAAAACGAGGGCACTCTTGCACTCAAATATCAGCTTCAGGTAACACCTGTTACCGAGACTGTCGGTGAAAATGCAGACGGCGGTGATGTCAGATTATCAGAGATACTTAAGTTTTCTGCTACCTATCCGACAAATACAGCTCCTGTCGCTTACACACGTGAAACTGCGCAGGCTGCCGCTGTCGCAGGCGACGGCACCCCGCTTACTGAGTATACATCAAAGACGGTATCTATGGCTGCGGGTGAAGAGCAGTATATTGCTCTGGTTGTATACATGCCTGAGGAAGTCGGTAATGAGGCTAACTATCGCGGTGATACCGTTCCTTCTATCGAGTTTGGTCTGTCGTTGCTTGCAATTCAGACAGAGGCTGAAATCGACTCGTTCGGTAACGATTATGATGCGGGACTGTCACCCGAAGTAGTTTATGTCGCGTCAGTCGGCGACTTAAGAACTGCTATGAAAACTCCGGGTGCAAAAATTGCGATTAACGACGACCTGGTTATTGACAGTCTCGGAAGCGGATATTCCCTTTATGCTAAGTATGATGCTCAGATCGACCTTAACGGGCATGATATTATAGTAAACGTACCTGATGAAGAATTCTACGGTGTTATCTATGCACTGGGCGGCGCAAAGGTAGATATTGTCGGTGAGGGTAATATTAAAATAAACGGCGGTATTGGTCAGTTTATCTGGTGCACAGGCGCAAGCGGTGAGACTGAAGTCAATATATACGGCGGTAACTGGATTCAGGATTCCGATGATTTTACGTTGGAAGGCAGCAATTACTGCGAGGGTATCTATGCTAACCGCGCAGGTAAAATTAATATCTATGGCGGTACGTTCAATTGGAAAGGCTTTGAAAAATATACCGTTAACGAAAGCCGTGAGGGTGTAGTTACAGTTTACGGCGGTACGTTTATTAACTTTGATCCGAGAGTAAGCCATGACGGCGACGGCAGTTACGTAGCCGAGGGCTATACCGTAGTTACCGAAACACACGGTGCAGATACGTGGTATACAGTTGTTAAGAAATAACAACCGATAAAAATAAGAGGACGGTGTACACCGTCCTCTTTTTTTATTTCACAAACGAAAACTGACCGCGTTTTTGCTTGCAAATTCTTTCCATCTCGGCAATAAGATGCTCACCGCTTTCCCTGTCGGGCACACCGCATCTTATATGTACACCGCGGGGGTCGAGCGCCTCGCAAAGCGGGATGAGGTCTTCTGCGCTGCAGCCTATCTGCGCGACCTTGCCGGCAGCCTGAATCTTTTTATACACGTCTATCCAATGCTTTGCGGTGGGCTGACCTGCGCCGTATACCCACTGAATACCCTTGAGCTCTTTTATTTCAAGCAGGGTGTCGAGGTGGCGCAGAGCGTCAGGTCCGTCAAGGTGATAAATGGAGTTGGGAAGCCACTTTATCTCCTCTAAAAGCTCGGGCAGAATAAATTCCTTATAATTATCGGGTGATATCATGCAGGAAAAGTCGCAGGATGTGGGGTACCACAGCTCTGTCGGGTGGATAACGCCCATCCAGCAGGAACAAAACTTCTGCTTTTCAGATATCATATTGTGAAGACGGGCGGTCATCTCCTTGAAAACGGGAAATATATCCCACACCGTCTTTTTGAATTCATCGGGATAATCGTAAAGGTCAAATGCGGAATTTTCCGAGCCGCGAAGAGAAACCACCGCGTCGCCGCCGGGATGAAGGTCGGTAATTCCGACTACGTAGTCACCCTTTGAATCGTCAAGCGCCGCCTGTGTTATCTCGCATATCTTTTTCCAATAAGGATTGTTTTCGTCAAACTTTATTTCGCCAAACGCCTCGTAATCCTCAATACACGGCTCTGCCCAGCTTGTTATCTCACCGAATTCGATCTCGCAGCCGCAGACAGCACCGACAAGGTCGGGGCCGAGGTTGGGGTTGAGCGCGGGATAGCCTTCGCCCAGATAAACGGTGGCATCCATCGACTGTCTTGCCTTTTTGATAACGTACTCGGTATCAAGCCAAGCATCGCGGAAGGTCTTGTGCTTTTCGTCAAGCTCAACAGGTATCCTGTACGCTCTTGTAGTCATGTTTACGATAGGTCTGTCCTCGTTTTCACGGTTCCAGAAGCTCTCGTAACGCTCAGCAAGCTTATCCATATTTATACTCATATTACTTCTCCTTAAATAACACAGCACCGAAATAGGTGACGGTGTTTTGTCCGTTAGTATATTTCATGCCCGCGGCTTTTGCAAGCTCGGATACGTTTATGCCGTATGCCTCAAGCGAGGGCATCGCTTTATCGGGAAATCTGCAGGGCTCATCCGTCCTTTTTGCACATACCTTGCAAACACCGCATCCGCCTGCGCCGAGGTGAAGTGCGTCAGTGATACCCGCCTCGCAGAATACAGACCTCAGTGCCTGCGCGAGGGGATAGGTGCGCTTTTTTGCAGCTGCCATTCCCTCGAAATCAAAGCTGTCCTCAAGCTCTGACACCGTCTGATACACAAACGCGCGGTCGTAGCTTGTGATCTCGTTCATAAGCATTTCAATATCACCCACGTCAGGCGGGCACATGTAACACTTGCCGTACACACCGCATGAGTTCATTTCGCACATGTCACGAAAGGCGCGGTCGGTTTTAATATCCTTTGCGTCGATAAACGCGCACTTGTGTGCGCCGAGCTCTTTTACTTTTTCAATAATTTTATTTTCCATAAAATTCACCGCAGGCAGTAAAGAATGCATCAATGTTTTCCCACGGTGTCATGGGCGGGATATCACAGCCCGATGAAAGCAGGAAATTGGGGTACTTTGCGCATTTTTCAAGCAGTGCAAGCGTCTCCTTCCTTACAATATCGGGACTGCCCATACGCAGTACGCCCGCGGGGTCGATGTTGCCCATAACGAGAGTGTCAGCGGGCACCTTTGCGATAATATCCCTCTCCATATCGACTGCGTTGCCAAAATGGTAGGCGTGCGCGCCGATAGTTAAGATGGAATCAAGCATTTTTGCAACGTTGTCACCGCAGTTGTGATAGATTATTGAAAATCCGCCGTCCTGCAGAGCATCTACTATCTTTTTAACGTAGGGCGATGAAAACTCCTCCTCAAGCGAGGGTGAGAGAAGACCCGAAACAGGCTCTGCGATCATGATGCCGTCAGCGCCCGCCTCTTTATACGCTTTTGCATAGTCGGTAAGAAAGCGGGTCACCTTGTCAAGCACAAGATGTACCGCGTCTGGATCGTCGTAGCAATCCATCATTATTTCTGTCACGTCAAAAAGCCTTGCCGCAAGCGAAAAAGGACCTATCATTCCCGCAATCACGGGGCGGTCGGTGATGAGCTTTGTTGCCTTTTTGACGGTGTCGATATAGGTTTTTGTTCTTTTACTGCCGACAGCGGGAATTTCAAGTGCCTTTGCATCATCCATACTGCCGATTATTCTGCCCTTGACGGTGGGCACCTCGTCATCGGTCACGATAACGTTTGCGCCAAAGCATTCCGCCTCGACAGAAAGATCCATAAAGCTGATGGCTGCCGCCGCATCCGTTCTGTCTGCAACCGCTTTCATGCCCTTTGCCTGAAGCTCGCTGTCCGATGTGAGCTGTCTTACATTTGTACCAATAATATTAACGCAAGGAAAGGCGAGGATAGGCATCGCCTTTTTAGGACCTGTGCCCTTTTGCGATTCTATCCATAATTTCATATTTTTATCTGACATATTTACCTCTGTATATTACTGAAGTGCTTTACAAAGCTCAACTGCGGCATCTGCTGCGCTTGCCGCGTCACTTGTGTAGCAGTCTGCGCTGATCTTTTGTGAAAACTCTTCGTTGACGGGCGCGCCGCCGACCATGATTTTCACTTTGTCGCGGATGCCCTTCTGCTCGCAAAGCTTAACGACCTCTTCCATAACTCCCATCGTGGTCGTAAGAAGCGCTGAACAGCATATTACCTGACAGTCCTGCTCAATTGCGGTGTTTACAAACGCTTCGGGAGAAACGTCTGTACCGAGGTCAACGACCTCAAGACCCTTGCCCTCCATCATCATTTTAACGAGGTTTTTACCGATGTCGTGAAGGTCGCCCTGAACTGTACCGATACATACCTTGCCCGTAGCTTCAACGCCGTTTTGCGCAAGAAGGGGCTTGAGTATCTGTGTGCCTGCGTTCATTGCTCTTGCCGCAACAAGCACTTCGGGAACGTAGATTTCGTTGTTCTTGAATTTTTCACCGATAACGCTCATACCCGAAAGCAGACCGTCGGTAAGAATAACGCCTGCATCAATGCCCTCGTCAAGTGCCTGCTGTACCTTTTCTTTGTCGGCAGGTGTGTTGCCCTTCTGTAAATTTTCTGAAATTTCCGCAAGAATGTTCATTGTATTTTCTCCTTTATTATTCATTTTTCTGTATTGATTCGGGGTAAGCCCCGTGTATTCGCTGAAGCTTTTGTAAAACGAAGTCACGTCACGCATGCCGCAGGTCTTCATAATGCTTTCTACCGTCATGTCGGTATCAACGAGAAGCGAGCATGCCTTTGCGATTCTTATCTTACGCAGACAGGACGAGAAGGAAACGCCCGTCAGCTGTCTGAAAAGACGGCTGAGGTGGGACTTGCTTATGTAAAACGAATCGGCAATGCTCTCAAGCGTCATGTTTGGGTCGCCGTAGTTTTCGTTTACAAGCGTAAGCGCCGCCGAAACGGGATTCCATACCGAAGGGTCGGTATTGGGAATGTTTTTGAGTGACGTGTTTACGTACCTTTTAAGCGCTATCATTATAAGTGACAGGTATGCTCTGAGGGAATTGCGCCATTCGCTCTTTTTCTCAAGCATTTCAAGCGTCACCGAGTCGCAGAGCGATACTATCCTGTTCATCACCTGATTTGTAAGCATGGCGTAGACGGTGATGGGGTTTTCCGAAAACAGACCGTAGCAGAAGTCGGGACTTGCCGCGTTTGCAAGCTCTCCCTCAAGCCAGTCCTTCGGGTCAAAGAGCAGCCGTCTTACAGTAAGGGGCGCGCCCTCTTCCGATGCAAAGTATCTGTGCGGGACGTTTGCGTTGATTATGTATATGTCACCCACACCGCAGGGGATAGCCTGACCCAGTACCTTGTGTATACCGCTTCCGTCAACTATCATGCTTATCTCGACAACTCTGTGCGAGTAGAGCATGGAAAAGCAGACGTCCTCACTATACGGAGTTACGCACCGATAGGTGTCCTGCCGTATAAGCGCGCTGCCGAGCGCTCCGTCCGCCTGTATCAGCTCTGAATTTTTTGAAGAATATATCATTTTAAAAGTGAATCCTCCAAAACACAATATTGATTATGAAAATTATAGCACATACTTTTGCCAAGTTAAATCGGTTTATATTTCTTTTTGGGGTAGTTTGGCAACAAAACCGCATAAATTGCGGTTTTGCGGGATGTTTTATAATTATTTTGTAGGGGTCGGCGCCCTCGACGACCCGCCTTGTTTTGTACGAATTTCAGCGGGTC
>JAZPZR010000016.1:0-1966 GCA_045544795.1 Eubacteriales bacterium | reverse complement strand
TGGTTGAGTGTCCCAACTGTCATGAGCTTACAGCTCCTCATAAGGTTTGCGCTTACTGCGGCTACTACGACGGTAAGGAAGTTCTTAAGGACGGCAAACTCGCAACAGAGCCTGCTACCAAGGCTGACAAGAAAGCTGATAAGAAAGACGCAGAGTAATCTCTGTACAGTAAAACAGCAGGAATTCATCATGTTCCTGCTGTTATTTATTTTAATGAAGAGGAGGTGTGCACGTGTCTGCGACAGTAAAGGACTGTGACGTTGATTCTATTGCGTATGAACTCGGCATTTCGGCGGGTGATACGCTTGTCAGTATCAACGGTAACGAGATAAATGACGTTATCGACTATATGTTTTATTCTCAGAATGAGGAGCTTTCCGTCTGCGTTATATGTGACGGTGAGGCAGTCGAGTTTGAGATTGAAAAGGATATTGACGAACCGCTTGGCATCAATTTTGAGACCTATCTTATTGATAAACAGCGCAGCTGTAAAAATAAGTGTATGTTCTGCTTTATTGATCAGCTTCCCAAAGGTCTTCGTCCGTCACTTTATTTTAAGGATGACGATGCGCGCCTTTCATTTCTTATGGGTAACTATATCACCCTCACCAACCTTTCTGAGAGTGATGTGGAGCGTATATGTAAAATGCGCATATCACCCATAAATATTTCGGTACACACGACAGATCCTGAGCTTCGTGTGAAAATGATGAGAAATCCCAATGCGGCAAACATTAATAAAATAATGCGTCGCTTTGCGGATGCGGGTATCACCATGAACTGTCAGATAGTGCTTTGCAAAGGTGTAAATGACGGCAATGCGCTTTCAAGCTCGCTTTCCGACCTTGAAAAGCTTTATCCTGCAGTAAATTCTGTAAGCGTTGTACCTGTCGGTCTTACAAAGCACCGCACAGGACTTTATCCTCTTGAGCCTTTTACGGCAGAGGATTGCCGTGAGGTCATATGCCGTATAAATACAGTAGGTGACAAGTGCGTCCAAAAGTATGGAGTACGTCTTTTTTATCCGTCGGATGAATTTTTTATAAACGGCGGTATTCCGCTTCCCGACGAAGATTGGTATGACGGCTATCCGCAGATAGAAAACGGTGTCGGTATAACCACATCTTTGCTCACAGAAGTAAACGAGGCAGTAAAGGATATTGACTTTACAGATAAAAAGCGTACCGTTTCTATAATAACAGGTAAGCTTGCGGCACAAACTATGCGTGATATAGCAGATATTGCCATGCAGAAATGCCCGTCGCTTGACTGCAGGGTATATCCGATAACAAACGATTTTTTCGGTGAGCGTATCACCGTTTCGGGACTTGTTACGGGTACAGATATTATAAATCAGCTAAAGGGCAATTACCTTGGTGACGTCGCGCTTATCCCATGCTCCATGCTTCGCAGTGAGCAGGATATGTTTTTGGACAGCGTGACGGTTGAAAAAGTACAAAATGAACTTGGTGTACCGCTTGTAACCGTATGTAATGACGGTTACGATTTAATAAATAAGATAGTAGGAGAGTGAAAGTATGTCTAAACCGATAGTTGCTATCGTTGGCAGACCCAACGTCGGCAAAAGCTCACTTTTCAATAAAATAACAGGTAAGCGCCTGTCTATCGTTGAGGACACCCCCGGTGTCACACGTGACAGAATTTATGCCGATGCCGAATGGGTAGGTAAGGCATTCACGCTTATAGATACAGGCGGTATTGAACCGTCTGATAAGGATATTCTTTTGTCGCAGATGCGTACGCAGGCGGAAATTGCTATTGATACCGCCGACGTTATCGTGTTTATTACCGACGTAAAAACAGGTGTCACCGCGGCAGACCGTGATATTTCCGCGATGCTTCGCAAGTCGGATAAGCCGGTTGTTCTTTGTGTAAACAAGGTTGACTCGATAGGTGAGGTGCCGCCTGAGTTTTATGAATTTTACAATCTCGGCCTCGGTGATCC
>JAZPZR010000015.1:0-8584 GCA_045544795.1 Eubacteriales bacterium | reverse complement strand
TGACTTTCAAAAAAGAGTGCAGATTTCGTGAACTCGCGCTCGTCGGCGTACAATGGTACGGTAGAGAGCGAGTTCGGGGGAAGTGAAGAAATCCCTTGGAAACACTACTGTTTTCAAGGGATTCTTTTATTTGCACTTTTGCAAAACTACCCCTCCGTCTCGCTTCGCTCGACACCTCCCCTGACAAGTGGAGGCAAATCGGAGTGTTCCTTTTCTTCACGGTCTGTACCTTTTTTGACAGTCTCAAAAATATCCCCCACGAAAGTGGGGGATATTTACTTATTTTTTATCTTTGAGAAGATCGCGTATCTCTTCTAAGAGAACAACGTCATCAGGCTTTGCAGGCGGCTCTTCTTCCTTTGCTTCTTCCTTCTTTTTTCTTGTAAACATACCAAACATTTTGATTACAAGAAACATAGAGAAGGCAATTATAAGAAAGTCGATAACAGCCTGAATAAATACGCCGTATGTAATAGCAACCTCTGCGATTTCGACACCGTTTTCAACAGTAGCTTCAGCTATAACGTATTTGAGGTCGGTAAAGTTTATACCGCCAAAGAGAGCGCCGATAGCCGGCATTATTACGTCATTAACAAGCGACGAAATGATTTTGTTGAAGGCAGCACCCATTACAACAGCAACTGCCATGTCTATGACGTTGCCGCGCATAATAAACTGCTTAAAATCGTTGATAAAGCCTTTTCCTTTTTCTGTTACCTTTGCAACTTTTCCCATTTTGAATATTTCCTTTCTTTTTTTAGAAATATTTTAACACCTTTTTTTGAAAAAGTATAGTAATAATTCATAATTTGTTGATTTTTGTAATATATAATATATCGGTATCAACGTAAAAGTGTACGTCAAAGCCGGCAAAGGACATAACATACTCGCGCTTATCATCATGATAAGAAGGGCGCGGGTCGTCAGCAAGACAGGAAACAAGCGCACCTTGCTTTTCTTTCGGAACAGCTTCAAGCAGGGCATCATCGTATTTAACCTGCAGTTTATGAAACTGTTCGCGGTCCGCATATCCACCGACTGCGTCAGCGTGACAGTCGGTATACGGAATGTATGGCTTGATGTCATAAATAGGCGTTCCGTCTAAAAGATCAGCCCCTGACACAAGCAGGATATTACCGTCTTTTTCGGTCGCTTCAATGCCTAAAAGCTTTACCGATGACAGTCCGATGTTATTTGGTCTGAAGGGTGAGCGTGTAGCAAAAACACCTATTCTTTTATTGCCGCCGAGACGCGGAGGGCGCACGGTAGGGGAGAACGAGTCTCTGTGTGCAAGAGAAAAATCAAATATAAGCCACAAATGTGAAAATTCTTCAATTCCTCTTATATAGTCGGGATCTTGATATTCGGGTAAAAAAACAATTTTGCCGACAAGCTCCGAAACTCTTCCGCTTTGTCTGGGTATTCCGAATTTTTCTTTAAAGTCGGTATGAATATGCGCGATAGGCTTTATCATCATAATTTCCTTTTATTTGTATTTTTCAATCAGTTTAGTTATTGCTTTTGATCTGAGCAGGAAATATGCACCGATAAGTGTAAATATCAGTTCGGGAAGCATGAATCCTCCGTTATAACAAAGTGAATACAGCGGTACGTTTTCCCATTCACACCATATATCAAATATTATAATACCTGAGATGAAATGGCAAGTAAATCTTAAAAATAAAGTGAGTGCTATTCCCGAAAGTTTTCCGATAATACCTTTGTTAGAAAACAGTCCGCAAAGACCGATAAGTGTAAACGGAAGAATGTAGTCGAGAATAATTGTACCCGCAAGAGAAGCAGGTGTAAGTCCCCAGCTTACAACCGCACCGATATCAAGTGCCATTTGTATAAGTGAGTAAATGAACGAGCAAGCAAGTCCCCATCCGTTGCCGTAGATGATGGCAACAAGGCAAATCGGCAGCATTGAAAGTAAGGTTACCGAACCGCCAAGCGGCATCTGGATGATTTTCATAAGACTGAGTACTGTTGCAAGTGCTATCATTATTGCTGAGACTGTTAATTTTTTTATGTTGATCTTCATATCAACACTCCTTTCTATAATAAAAAAATCTCCGCAAAAATGATGCGGAGACATGAAAAAAGTTACATATTTTCCTACGTCGGCATTATCCGCATCAGGTCACAGGTCGGAACAGATATGGTTCCCTCTCAGCCCGAGTCGATCGAGCTCCCTACATATTGCTTTTTTATTCTATTTCAAAAAGGTTTTTTTGTCAATAGAAAAATCAAAAATTGTTTGCGTTGAAATTACTTTTATGGTATAATAAAATAATTAGTTTAAGTGAGGTGTAGTAATGAAAGATTTTTCCGAAATAACACCGTATATAAAAGAACTTGCGTCAATTTCTGATAGCGGTAACGGTATTAAACCCGAGATGTATCCGATGCATCATGTATACCGCGGTCTTCGTGATATAAACGGTAACGGTGTTGTTGCAGGGCTTACTGAGGTTTCCCGCATTATGGCAAAGGATATTGATGAGGACGGCAATACTGTCCCTTGCGACGGTCAGCTTTATTATCGCGGAATAAACATCCGTGATATAGTTGACGGGTTTTTAAAAGATGACCGTCCCGGATTTGAAGAAACGGTGTATCTGCTTCTTTTTTCTAAGCTTCCCGATAATGCACAGCTTGAGCGTTTTAAAGCTCAGCTTTCAGAATACCGTTCGCTTCCGCCTTCATTTGTGCGCGATATGATTCTGAAAGCACCGGGTAAGGATATGATGAATATTTTGTCAAGAAGTGTTCTCGCTCTTTACGCGTATGACGATAATCCTGACGATATTTCAACACCAAACGTTTTGCGTCAGTGCCTGCAGCTCATAGCGCAGTTTCCGCTTCTGTCTGTTTATGGCTATCAGTCGTATCAGCATTATCATAACGGAAACAGCTTGTTTATTCATTTCCCCAAGCCTGAATACTGTACGGCTGAAAACCTACTGTATATTCTTCGTGAAAACGGAGAGTTTTCTCCGCTTGAGGCAAAGCTTCTGGATCTTGCTCTTGTTTTACATGCAGAGCACGGCGGCGGAAATAACTCCACTTTTACAACGCACGTTGTTACCTCATCGGGTACAGATACCTATTCTGCGGTATCTGCCGCGCTTGGCTCATTAAAGGGACCGCGTCACGGAGGTGCCAACATCAAGGTTGTGCAGATGTTTGACGACATGAAGGCAACGATTGATACGACCGATAAAAATGCTGTAAAGGATTATCTTTCAAGACTTCTTGATAAGCAGGCGTTTGACAAGGCGGGACTTATATACGGTATGGGTCACGCGGTTTATTCTGTTTCCGACCCGCGCTCTGATATATTACACAGCTATGCGCGTCGTCTTTCGGAAGAAAAGCATATGGAACAGGAATTTGAACTGTATGAAACGGTTGCACAGCTTGCCCCTGAGCTTATTGCAAACAAGCGTAAGATGTATAAGGGTGTCAGCCCTAACGTAGATTTTTATTCGGGTATGGTCTACCGTATGCTCGGTCTGCCGCATGAATTGTTTACTCCGATTTTTGCGATTGCAAGAATTGCGGGATGGAGTGCGCACAGACTTGAGGAAATACAGAATGCAGGAAAAATTATCCGTCCGGGATATACAAGCGTTAAAGCAACACAGAATTATATCCCAATCGATGAAAGATAATTATTGAAAATAATTTGTCGATATGTTATAATTTAACTGTAAATATTCTGTTTTAAACAGATGATTGGAGGAAAAAATCAATGATGAATGCTAAAGTGCACGAATTACTTAATCAGCAGATAAATAAAGAATTCTATTCTGCTTATCTTTATCTGCAGTTTTCAAACTATTTTGAGGATGCGGGTCTTGACGGCTTTGCAAACTGGTATATGATTCAGGCTCAGGAAGAGCGTGATCATGCAATGCTTTTCTATCAGTATCTTCAGAACGAAAATCAGAAGGTCGTTCTTGAGGCAATTGATAAGCCTGAAAAGGAGATTACATGTCACATGGATGTGCTCAAGGCAGGTCTTGAGCATGAAGAGTACGTTACGTCTCTTATAAATGACATCTATGCTGCTGCATACGACGTAAAGGATTTCCGCACAATGCAGTTCCTTGACTGGTTTGTAAAGGAGCAGGGTGAAGAGGAGACAAATGCAAACGACCTTATCACCAAGATGGAGCTTTTCGGTTCCGATCCCAAGAGCCTGTACATGCTTAATCAGGAGCTTGCTGCAAGAGTATACAGCGCGCCCTCACTCGTTCTTTAATTTAATAAAACTGTTGCTCTGATATCGGAGCAACGGTTTTTGTTAGGTTTTTAAACGCGATATAATGCCTCCGATTAAATTGAATCCACCCACCCGCAAGAGCGGATTTAGTAAAAAAACGACAAGTTGAAACTTGTCGTTTTTTCTGAATTATAACGCATTTTTTGATACGGGTTGCATTGGGTTGCAAAAGTTGCATTTTATGTGTAGGGTTGCATTTCAATGCAACTTTTTTTCTTTATGCAACCCTATATTGATTATTTTGTCTTCTTGCGTTTTTCTTTGGCACATTTGGGGCATCTGGATCCTTTGTTTCGTAAGCGAAGTTCAGTCTCCCACTCATGCCCGCATATTGCGCATTGCCACCAAACTTTTTTAGAACTTCCGGCAATATAATCAAAAGGAGTAGTTGTTCCATTTTTGGTTTGATGCCATTCATTGATAAGGTGAGGGTTCTGTGTAGCAAAATCATTATATCCTCGTAAAAGTTTTTGATTTCCGCAATAAGGGCAACCAAGGCCACCTTTTGTACGATTTCCTATAGTGGATTGCCACTCGTGACCTTCATCACAAATCCACCAAACTAATTTTCCACTACCGGATGAGAAGTCATCAGGAAGAAGAGGATGATTCTTTGCATAGTTCCACTGCGAAGCAATTTGAGGAAAATTGATCTTAAGATTATTGGATACTACCGCTTGAAGATGTAGGTTGTTTCCAGCTGCTCTGTATGAACACTGACGACACAACACGGATTTTCTGTTAGATACAGTACTCTGCCATTCAGCTCCGCAGCACGAACATTTCCACCAAACACGTTTGTTACTATAGACACTCACTTTATCTGGAGTTAGCGGTGCGTTTTTATCGTAATTCCATTCAGCCGCAATATCTGGCTTTAAGGTTAACAGATCATTTATGCCTGTAACCACTTTGCGCCCTGAACAGTATGGACACCCCGTACCGCGTGCCCTTGAGCTGATAGTTGCCTCCCACTCATGACCTTTATCACAAATCCACCAAACTTTGCGCCCAGAGCCAGAGGTGAAATTGCAGGGTTCAAGAATGCCGTTTTTTTTGTGATTCCACTGTTTTGCTATCTCAGGGAAAAGCTCGTTTATACTTTTCCCTTTATAGTAATATCTGTTTCTTTCTTCGATTTTTTTCCAATCTCTAATTAAAGATATATTTGGAATAACTTCAGCATCCAAGAGTTCAAAAAGTTTTATTAACGCTTCTTCTAACTCATCAAAGCGATATACATCGAGACACTCGATGATTTCGGCATGATGAGTTGTAGGTAATGCGGGATCGCGCAAACGAATCAGGCGGATACCATCTTTTTTGCATAGTTCGTCTTTAATATCGTCTTTTTCTTGCGCCCTCTTTGATCTATGGTAAAAAATTCCATCGTATTCTATGGCTGTATTTATCGAGGGGATAAATACGTCCAACTCATAGTTGTTGTATTTATATCGGTTAATTGCATCTGGATAAGCACTTGAAACATAAAAAAATATTGCTTGTTCTGGGAAAGAAGTCATTCTTTTTGCTGAGCATCTTGGGCACCCCCGTCTAGAATTTAAACTAGACACCCACTCGTGACCACACACTGAGCATTGCCACCATACAACAGTATCCCCACTTGATGTTACCATACTTGGATTTAAGTTTCCGTTTTTATACGGATGCCATTCAGATGCTAGTTTGGGATCAACAGTTTTCAGGTCATTAAATCCAAGCAAAACTTTATGATTGGAGCAATATGGGCATGAATCTCCTCTTCTGGTTCGGTTTTGAATAAAAGCCTCGTACTGATGTCCTTCTTCGCATATCCACCATACTTTTTTATTGCTTTGTGGTTTCACCTGAGAAGGCAACAAAGGAAAATTTTTTTCATAATGCCACTGTTTTGCTAAATATGGATACAAAGTTTGTAAATCATTTTCACCCTCGATTGCAACTCTTCCGGAACAATAAGGGCAACTGCTTCGTTGTCGTAAAGAAACAGCTGCTATCCATTCATGACCTTTGGAACATTTCCACCAAGCTTTTTTATGACTGCCTTGTGTAACTTGATATGGAGAAATGTCTGTGTTTTTCCCCCAATCCCATTCAGTCATCAGTTGAGCATTATCGCTCAAATATCGCTTTTCTTTCTTTTCTGCCACAATGCTCACCACTTTTCTTTGAAATTAATTCTTGATTTATTACATTATATCACTAAATAGTCGCTTTTTCAACGACAATGACACTTATCTTTATCACGATGACACTTTTCTATTTACAATGACACTAATCTTAAAAATAAGTGTCATTGTGATTAGCGTTGGTGCAAAACTGCAGAGGTTTGTGTCACTTAACTTCGACTTTTGCGTGACCATTTTTGATACAATGAAACGAATCTTACTTGCAAAAGTGCCGAAAAGCCTCGTGCCAAGCAGATTTTGATAAAAAGAAAAGGAACGCAAGTATCGTATCCATACTTGCGTTCCAATTTGGTCGAGGCGACAGGATTCGAACCTGCGGCCTCTGCGTCCCGAACGCAGCGCTCTACCAAACTGAGCCACGCCTCGATTTATGCTGACTTTTTCGGTCAGCATGTAATATTATAACATATTTTATTAATTTAGCAAGTGTTTTTTTACAATTTCAAGACTTTTTTACAGAGATCCTGAACTCAGCAGTCCAAAATCGCTTAAAAACGTGTAAAACGTCTTGTTGTTACGCGGGTCTGTACCTGTTGCATACTTGCTGTCAAACGTGATTTTAAAAGAATATTTATCAATATCGCTTATAGATGGCTGAAGGGGAATGGTAGGATTTTTTGAGCCGTGCAAAAATCCGCCTGTATATATAAGCAAATTATCAAGTGTAATCACGTATGCATAATTATCGTCCACCTTGAAAATGGCACTGCCGCCGTTTTCGGCAGTTACCGCACCGTGCGATGAAACAGATTCTTCTTTCATTGTAACGGTGTGTGTCTCCCAATTGTAGCCGTTTATGTCATCACCCGTAAAAACAAGTCTTCCGATTTCTTTGACGTTTTTGACGGTTTCTCTGTCGCTCCACGACGTGTCAAGGTCGCTTTGTTTTATTACGTATATTTCAAGGCTTGATTTTGATAATTTTGAGCATCCGCATAAAGAAATGATCAGTATGCAGAGTGTAAGAAAAATACTTTTTTTCATCAGTATAACGTCACAACGGTAATTTTACCGTTTGTTTCCTTTATTGTGATTGACGTAAGCTTATTATGTGCCGAGCCGAAATTGAGTATTGCCCTTGCACCGTCTGTAAGCATAAATACATCGTTGTAGCTTCCGCGTGTGCCTTCATACCATGACGGCTCACCGATGGAAGAATAAACCTTTGCGGGAGTTGCATTCTTTGAAAGCTTATTTAATGCGTTTCTTGAAATAGTAGTGCGTGTAAAACCGCTCGGTTTTGTCTGTACCGTCCACGGTGTACCGAGAATACTTGTATAACTGCCGTTTTTATAAACTGCAGCACATCTGAGTCTCAGACGTTCATAACCGTAGTCAAGCATAAGTTTACTGCCGTCATTGAGATTGTAGCAATCAATAATATAAGAATCTTCAGAAAAACTGTGTGAAAAATAATAACTCGGCTTACCGATGGTGGTAACAACACTGCTTCTTGAAATATCGGGCGTGAGTACAGGCTCAATTATTGTGAGATTGTACATTCCCGATGCAAAATGCTCACCTTGTATCGGTGTTGATACGGGCGGTTTTTCTGTAACAGGCGTGTCGTTGGACGGTGTGTCTGTTACAGGCTCGTCATCCGTTTCGGGTGGTGTTGTATCTTCAACTTCCGTGCCGGGTACAACCGTTATGGGAGTATCCGATTCCTGACCTGCTGATTTTAAAACACCCAAAGAAACAAGAATATCAAAAAAACTTTCGTCACTCTGATCTTCGGCATTTGTATAGGTGGCTTTTACGGTGGTGCTGTTTTTTTCGTCGTAGGTGAGTGCTATACTGTCACCGTTGTTAAGCACGTATACAGGCGTGAGAGTATTGTTATCTTTGTAATAGTGTGCGTCACCCGTCAGCAGTTCAACCTTGGATTTTTCCGTGCCGATAGTTAAAAAATAAAAATCTTCAATATATAATTCACTTTTAACACCTGCACCGTAGCCTGTGCCGCCTGCATTTTCCTTTTCGAAGGAAGAACTGATATCTGCCTTTTTGCATCCCGAAAAGGTAAGGAGGACAGTTAATATTAAAAGTATTGCAACCGACTTAAATAATTTAGTCATTTTTTTCTCCGATAAAATAATCTTAC
>JAZPZR010000014.1:0-7692 GCA_045544795.1 Eubacteriales bacterium | reverse complement strand
ACGACCTGAAAAGGTCGTTTTTATTATTGAATATGTTTTGCAACCTGCTTTGCTATTATTTGAGAGGCTGCGTCTGTAAAATGGCAGGAGTCTGCAAACAAGCTTTTGTCAAAATCGCGTGTAAATGCAAACAGGTCGTTTACCTCAATATTTTCCTTTGCCATTACCTCACACGCTATTTCATTGTACCGTTTTATCTGCTCTGTCGTGCGCGGGTTCGTGTGGCGGACAGATGTATTGTCGGGATTCATCGGTGTTGTGGTTGCAAAAACTATTTTTGCATTTTTAAAAAGCTTGCGGATAAGAAATATTATCATATGAAGATTTTTTTCATATTCCTGCTCGCTTGTAAGCGGAAACTCGGTGCCCGAAAAGTGCGCGGCATCCCAATGCCCGCAGTTAAAATGCACCAGATCTATTTTATCGGGGTCATCAAACATATTTTTCCACGTATTGAGCGAAAAGATAACGTACTGCGTGCTTCTGCAGTTGTCATCTACGTAAAACACCTCTGCGCTTTCCTCAAGCTCTGCCTTTACATATTTGCAGTAGCCCAGACGTATCGAGTCACCTATTAAAAATATATTCTTTTTGGTATCAGACGTATAAAAAGCCTTGTCAGCCTCGCCGTTTTCAACGTATTTTTTAGCCATTGTCTTAACTCCCTTTACTGTCAGATATACCGATTGTAGCACAACCTTTTACTTATTGCAATACTACTTTTCTTCTGACGGACTGTGCCCCATATGCTTTATATACGTCCTTGAAAAATAGGACAGATTGTTAAACCCGCTCATATACGCGCTTTCGGATACGTTGTGCTGACCGCTTTGTATAAGGCGTCTTGCGTTGACACAGCGCAGAAAATTTATGTAGTCCACCACAGTCCTGCCTGTCACTGCCTTGAATTTTCTGCAAAAATAGTATTTGCTGAAGCCGACGTGCTCGCATATTTCGTCAATTGTCAGAGGGTCTGCAAAGTGAACGTTAAGGTATTCTATCGCGTCCGCTATCATTTTATTGTTTGCGCTCACGTGCGCGTCGCCCCTGTCATGCTCGCGGTATATTAGCGCAAGCAACTGCATGCACAACGCCTTTACCTCCTCGCGATAGCAAAACGGCTTTTGCTCCATAAGAGTAATTATCTTTAAAAAGCAGTCACAGGGCGCCCCCTCGCGTATTATCTGCGAAAACTGACCCTGGTTTGCGGGAATTCCGAAGCGTACGCAAAATCCGCGGTCGACCGTTATGCAGTAGTAACTGCAGCTGCCGCTTATTATATGCGGACAGTCGGGCGAAAAGAGTATTATTTCACCGGGGTACAGCGTGCTTTCAACGTCACCTGCGTTTACGGTGCAGACACCTGTTTTTATAAACAGTATCTCAACGTGCTCGTGCCAGTGGTCAGGCCCCGGCCTTTCGTGAGTTCTTTTATCAAGATGGAATTTAAGCGGAAACTCGGCATCATACCCCGGATGTATCTCGTATTTTGAATAAGCCATACAAACCTCAAAGCAATATTGTGTCAATGTAGGGCAAAGCGCCCCTCTTTACATTGTTTTCAAATATTATATAATGAAAGCATGATACTGTCAATCGTGAAAGGAGAGAACAGTTATGTATAATTTTTCAATCGGTGTAATGCTTGAATCCTTCAGACAGCCTACCGATATTGCGCTGAAAAAAGCGCGTGAGGTGGGGGCGTCGGGCATTCAGGTCTATGCGACAAAAGGTGAGCGCGCGCCCGAAAATATGGACAGCGCCGCACGCCGTGAGTTTCTGAACAAGGTAAAGGATGAGGGCCTTGTTATTTCCGCTCTTTGCGGTGACCTCGGAAAAGGCTTTCACAATCCCGAACTCAATCCTGAGCTTATTGAGAAATCAAAGCGTATTCTCGATATGGCAAAGGAGCTTGAAACAAATATAGTAACGACACATATCGGTGTTGTACCGAACGACCCGAATCACGACAGATATAAGATCATGCAGGAGGCTTGCTTTAAGCTTGCCGAGTATGCCGACTCGCTTGATGCTCACTTTGCAATTGAGACGGGTCCCGAAACGAGCGCAACGCTCAAGGGCTTTCTTGACAGTCTGAATTCTACAGGCGTTGCAGTAAATCTTGACCCTGCAAATCTCGTTATGGTAACGGGTGACGACCCTGTGGGCGCTGTGTATAATCTTAAGGATTACATAGTGCATACACACGCAAAGGACGGCAGACAGAACTATTACCGCGCACCTGAGGAGGTGTACGGACTTACCGAAAAGAAAATGCTTGCACTTCCGTCGTTTACAGAGCTTCCTCTGGGCACAGGTAAGGTTGATTTTCCCGCCTATATCAAGGCGCTTGACGATATCGGCTATCACGGCTTTCTCACAATTGAGCGTGAGGTGGGCGAAGATCCCGAAAAGGATATAAGGACTGCCGTTGAATTTTTAAACGGTATTATTAAATAAGGAGAAAAATTATGAAAAAGTTAAAGGCTGCAATTATCGGTGTCGGCGGTATTTCAAAGCATCACATCCATGGCTATCTCAAATGCGAAAACGTTGAGCTGTACGCATTTTGCGATATAAATGAAGAACAGCTCAAAAAAAGAGGCGAGGAATTTGGCATCACACGTCTTTATACCGATAAGGACGTGATGTTAAAAGAGCTTCCCGAAATAGATATAGTCAGCGTATGTACGTGGAACTCACAGCATGCGCCCTGTACGATTGCCGCGCTCAACGCAGGCTGTCACGTGCTTTGCGAAAAGCCGATGGCAACAAGCGCAAAAGAAGCAGAAGAGATGAAAGCGGCGGCAGAGAAAAACGGTAAGCTTCTCATGATAGGCTTTGTGCGCCGTTTCGGTAACGACTGCAAGGTGCTTGAAGAGTTTATTGATACCGAATTTTTCGGTGATATCTATTACGGAAAGGCAACCTATCTTCGCCGTCACGGCTCACCGGGCGGTTGGTTCGGTGATAAGTCGCGCTCGGCGGGCGGTCCTCTTATCGACCTCGGCGTTCACGTTATCGACCTTACAAGATATCTTCTGGGAAATCCCAAACCCGTATCGGTATACGGCGCAACCTTCCACAAGCTTGCTGACCGCCCCGGTGTGAGAAAAGCAAAGGACACTTACCAATCACTTTCACGCGTTGAGGAAACTATATTTGACGTTGAGGACCTTGCAACTGCTCTCATCCGTTACGATAACGGCGCTGTTATCAACGTTGAGGCTTCTTTCTCGCTCAATATCAAAAACAACGTCGGCAGAATCGAACTGTTCGGTACAAAGGGCGGCGCAAAGATAGAACCTGAGGTAGAGCTTTATTCGACTATCAACGGACATATGAACAATATGCAGCTTGTAACACCTACTGCACTCTCGTTTGACGGACTTTTTGAAAATGAAATTGCGCACTTTGTCGAGTGTGTTACAGACGGTACAGAGTGTAAATCACCCGCGGACGACGGTATTGCCATCATGAAGATTCTTGATGCTATCTACGAGTCTGCGGCAACAGGACATGAGGTAGAGATAAAATGAAATTTGCAGTAACTTCATATAGCTTTACACAGTACGTAAAGCAGGGTAAAATGACCTGGCTTGAATGTGTTGAGAAAGCGAAGGAACTCGGCTTTGACGGTATTGAGTTTACAAATCGGGTGTTTGAAAACACCGATAAGCTTGCTTTTGCAAAACAGCTTCGCGAAGAGGCGGACAGGGTCGGTATTGAAATTTCAAACCTTGCGGTAGGCGCGGACCTTCTCTCTGAGGACGGTGTGGCAAAGGCAAAGGAATGGGTGGACGTTGCAAACGTACTCGGCGTTCCGACAATGCGCCATGACGTCGCAAGCGATAAGGGTCTTAAGCACTACGAGGGCTACGGTAACGTACTTCCCCGCCTTGCAGATGCGTGCCGCGAGATAACCGAGTATGCCAAAGGCTTCGGTATAAAGACGATGACAGAAAACCACGGCTATTTTTCACAGGACAGCCTGCGCGTTGAAAAGCTGATAAATACCGTTGCTCACGACAATTTCGGTCAGCTTGTCGATATCGGTAATTTTCTCTGCGCCGATGACGATCCCGTTAAAGCGGTCGGCAGATGTGCAAAATACGCATTTTACGTACATGCAAAGGACTTTATTGTAAAAAGCGGTAACGGTTACGATCCGGGCGAATGCTTCTTTATGTCGCGCGGCGGTAACTTCCTTCGCGGTACAATTGTCGGCCACGGTGACGTACCTGTCGTAAACTGCCTGCGCGCTTTTAAAAAGGCGGGCTATGACGGCTGGTTCTCCGTTGAGTTTGAGGGTATCGAGGACTGTATAAAAGGAATCGAAATAGGCTATAAAAACCTTAAAAAATACTGTGAATACGTATTTTAAAAAACAGGGTGATAAGAGATGTTTCTCTTGTCACCTTTTTAAATTACCGACCTGCAAAAAAGAAATGTTTACACTAAATTTATTGACTTATAGTTTTGCCGTGTTGTATACTTGAGTTGTAATAATATAAAGGAGAATACTATGAAAAGAACATTTTGTATTTTAATGATAATGCTCATGAGTATAACGCTGTTTTCCTGCTCAAAATCAGGCGGCGCACAGCATGGCGGTATCGTATACGTTTCGGACGGCGAGCTTACATACCGCGACCGCGAAAGGACCGAGGTGCTTTCAGAGCTTACCGAATTTCCCGATGAATTTTCAATTTACAGCTATTTCAACTCACCGCTTGAGTTTTGCAACTACAACCTTTCAAGCGGCAGACTTTTCTATCCGGGCGGCGTAAACGTGCTCCGTCCACGCGACGGCATGTCACCCGTATCTGTCGACCTTTACTATAAAGATCTTAAGTCGGGCGAGGAGACAGAGGTTGCAAAGGACGTGCACAGCTATCAGGTAAGCACCGACGGAAACGTTGTGACCTATCAGGATGCGCGCATGCTCTATTCCTTAAATCTCAAGACGGGCGAAAAGCTTGAGATAGTTTCGGGTCTTACCGATAGTTTTGCGGCGTCTGCAAACGGCGAGGACGTTTACTACGTTATAAACGGCGCGCTTACAAAGTACAACTACTTTGAAACAGAGGTCATCACCGAGAAAAATGTGCTTGATATCGCGCTCTATGACGGCGAGACGGTATTTTACACGGTAGACGGCGGTGAGACGGAAAAGCTTTGCGCTTACGATAAAAACGGCATCTTTGATATCACCGAAAATATGCACGCGGTCAAAGCGGGCAAGGACGGCGAGTATTTTGTGTTTGTGCGCTCTGACGACAAGCGTTCAAACTCAGGTACCATCTACAGCTACAAAAAGACAAAAAGCGGCTTTGCCGAGCCGAAGGTGGTGGCAGAGAGCGCAAACTACAGTTATTTCGAGGTGGACGGCGACGGCAACCCCTATTTTGTATTCCATGAGGACATTTTCTCGGAAGACCCCGTGCTTTACTGCGGAGAGACTGTCGTCTGTGACGACAAGCCTGTACACAAGCTTATGTACGCAAGCGGTGCGGATATAATGTACGCCATGGCAAACAACGAGCTTTTTATCTGCAAAGACGGCAAGCTTGATTCGGTGTACGAGTATGAATCTACAGTTGAAGACACGGACGATATCGTATATGAATTTGAGGATATCGACTATATCACAGCGCCTGACGGTTCAATATACGTCGAGTCGGAAACAAACAACGGTGTAAACTACTATGCGCTTGAAGACGGAAAGCTTACAGAGCTTGCAAAAAACTGCCCCGCATATGCTGACGTTCCCAAGTGGCTTGGTATTCAGAGGGCGCCCGCAGACCCTGTAAAATAAGGAGAATATTATGGAAAATATAGGTATAAAGCTCCATTTTACAAACGGTGAGGTGCTTTATCTCACCCGCGATATGATGACAAAAAAGAGTGACACGGTATACACCGCGTTTATGTGGAAGATAAATATTACGTGGACGCTGACGCCATGTGAAAACGGCTTTTTCTCGCTTGTCGAGGCAGAAAGCGAAAGACCGCTTAAGATAAACCGCATCGACAGCGCGGTGATTCCCGTCGGTAAGGTCGGAAGCCGCCGCTTTTCCATGTTTACAAACGACATGTATACAGGTGAAACACGCTATGCTGACGAGGTGGGCGTCGACCGCGAGTACTGCGGTGACGGCATCGCGCTTTGCGACGATTTTGTGTCTCCTGCTCTTATCGTTGCGGGTGTGTCTCCCTTTAAAAACAAATTCGGCGCAGGTCAGGTCACTCACCTTTGCGGTGATACCGAGCTTTTTGCAAAGACAGAGTACACGCTTGCGCAGTCAAACGAAAAAAGTCTGTCGACAGAGCGTGTCATTGTGCTTGATGGCGTTACGCATGAGCAGTTTTATGACCGCTACCGCGCGCTTTTACCCAAAAGCAGCTTTGATATGCCAAAGCTTACAGGCTGGAACACGTGGGACTATTATTTACAAAACATCTTCCCTGAGGACATTGCCGAAAACGTCGACGCGCTTGCAAAGCTTCCTTTTGCGGATAAGCTTGACTACGTCGTGATAGACGACGGCTGGCAGAAGGAATGGGGCGTATGGACGGAAAACGAAAAATTTGCATGCGGTATAAGATCGGTCGCGGATAAAATAAAGTCGGCAGGCTTTACCGCGGGTATATGGATGGCACCGCTCGGCGCGCACAAAAACGAGACGCTTGTAAACGAGCATCCCGATTGGTTTTGCTATAACGAGGACGGCACTCTCTATGAGAGCATGGGTCTTATCTATCTTGACCCGACCCATCCCGATGCGGAAAGGTTTATTCTTGATAATTACCGCTATCAGTATAACGCCGGCTACAGACTGTTTAAGATAGACTATCTCTCACCGCTTGTTTCGGTACGTGTTTTCCACGACCCTGCGGCTACAGGCTATTCAGCACTCCGAAAGTTGATGAAAAGAATAGTTGAGGCAACGGGAGAGGATGTAGTTATACTCGGCTGCTCACTCCCCGTTCAGTGCGGCGCGGATATTGCGCCCGCCATGCGTATAGGCGTTGATATACATAATTATTGGTCTCACGTGAAATGGATAGCGCAGTCACTCAAGTATACCTGGATGTATAACGGTACGGTCACCCGCATCGACCCCGATTTTATCGTGGTACGCGGTGAAGAGACGTCCGCTGTGCCGATAGCTAAAAAGGGCAACTTTTTCAAGCTTCCGCCCCGCAGTATCGCATCTGACAGCGAAATATTCAAGGCGGGTTGGTTTAACGGAAACGAGTTTTCTGCGACAGAAGCGGCAACCTGGGCAAATCTTCTGGCGGTCATCGGCGGAAATCTCATTCTTTCAGACAGGATCGCGCATCTTAATGAACTCGGCGTGCAGATTCTTGCAGATGCGTTTGATATCGCGGCGGAATGCGGCAGACCCCGCCATCTTAAAGATGACAGACGGCTTCCGTCGGTGTGGGAGTCGGAGCGCAGTTTGGTCGTTATCAACTGGGAAGACGAGGAACGCACTCTCACAGTACCCGACGTAAAGCGGGAACTTATCTCAAAATCAGCGTTCAGCCTTGAAAACGGCACGCTTACGGTGACACTTAAACCGCACGAAAGCTTTGCGGCACTATATAAATAATAAAATCGCGGAAGATTTTTTCTTCCGCGATTTTTACGTGTGCGTTCAAATTGTGGTTTGTCGGTGAGATACG
>JAZPZR010000013.1:0-2205 GCA_045544795.1 Eubacteriales bacterium | reverse complement strand
AAGATTGTGCGTATCTCCCCGACAAACCACAATTTAAATAAAAAACATTAGGTGACGATATACACCGTCACCTGTTTCTTATACTTATCTCTCCGCTGCGGAGAGTTTTTTTATTGCCGTCCGTCATTACGATAAGACCGCCCGCGCCGTCAACGTCAACAAGCGTTGCGGGCACGGTTTTGTTATTTTCTGTATACACTATTTGCTCGCCCCGCCACAAAAGCCGTTGCCTGTAGCGGTCGATATAGTCGACAGTCTCCACGTTGTAAAGGCTGTCACATATGCGCGCGATAAGTCCCGCCTTGTCGGTATCTCCTATACTTGCCGCGCTGTCTTTCAGATCATCGGGAAAGTCGGAGGTCGTTACGTTTATGCCTATTCCTATTATAATATACAGGTCATTGCCGTCCTTTACCGCCTCTGTAAGTATACCGCACACCTTTTTACCGCCGATATAAATATCGTTTACCCATTTTATGCGTGCATTTTCCCCTATCGCTTCGGCAACAGCCACCGCGGCGGCAGTCGTTATCCGCACCGCATCGCAAAGTGACCCTTCCGCGCGCAGAATATAGGTCATATAAATACCCGTACCTGAGGGCGAATAAAAATCGCGCCCCAGCCTTCCGCGGCCCGCACTCTGCCCGCCTGCAACGATCACCGCGCGCCCCTTACGGTAGTTTTTTATATATTCTTTGGCGCGGAGGTTTGTAGAATCTGTCATATCATAGTATATGACAGGGACGCTGTATTTCATTTTTTCCGAGATGTTTTCTTTATACAAACTCATATAGCACTTCATTCAGTAGTATATAGATACTTACAAGCAGCCCGTCAAGCACCTTTCTAACACTTTCGTCCCTTATTCCACGATAGTTAAAGCCATAATGATCCTCAAACCAGCAGCCTTCCATATGAAGCATTATCGGATTAGGAGGATAACATTCAAGATCATCATATCCTGTAGTCTCGACCCATTTTAGTGTTTCTATGATCCCGCTGTCATAAACAGCGTTCATTATATTTGTCACCACTTCTTCGGGTATTACGCACTTTTTTGTTATCATTGCAGGACATCCTCCGAAATCCGTCGGATAATCCTTGACTGTAGCTCTTATTCTATACTCTCTTTTCCGACCTGTAATCTGATAATCATGACCTTTGTACACAAAATGCAACACGTTAACAAAGCCATCTTCGTATATATCAAATTCGCTTATTTCGTTTCTTTTTTTCTTTTTTAAAAACATTTCTTTACACCTCACATTATCTGCTGACCGTTCATAGAGAACGAAAACTTAAGTCCCAGAGCCTCTGCCGCCTTATTGCAAAGAAGCATTCTTTCAAGAAATATCTCAAAATAGCTCATAACGGGCGAAATGTCGGTGTCGACCGAAATTGACAGCTTTATCTCCTTTTTATCCTCGCTTATCTTAAGCTCCGCGCTTTCAACCGAGTAGTTTACCCTGTCGTGAATATCAAACTCGCTCTCGTCACAGCGCACACGGCTGCGGCGGACGTCCGACTTATCCGCAAGTATGAGGGCAGCTGCAAGCGGACTTACGGGAACGCCCGTACCCTCATCGTGATTGCCGATAGCGGTGACGATCTCCGCAATTTCCGTCGCGTCCATGCCGAGCTTGTCAAGTATTCTGAATGCCATGACCGCGCCCGACTGACTGTGCTCAACGCGGTTGACAAGATTTCCGATATCGTGCATAAATCCCGCGATTTTTGCAAGCTCTACTGTACGCTCGCTGTAGCCGAGCGTTTTTAAAATATAGCCCGACACCTCGGCGCACTTTGTCACGTGGGCAAAGCTGTGCTCGGTAAAGCCGAGCGCTTTTAACGACCTGTCCGCCTTTTCGATATATATGCGAATGCTTTCATCCTTTTTTATCTGTTCGTAGGTTATCATTGCTTTTCCTCGTCCTTAATTTCGCGCAGAGCGTCCTTTATCGCCTTTTTGATTACAAGATAGAGCAAAAATGCAATAATTGCAACTATTGCGCCGTACATTAAAAGTGTAATAAGTCCTTCCACTTTGTTTCTCCTCTTAATCCTTAGGGTAGTGAGAATTATCCGAACCCGCCTCAAAGCCTTGTATTACGGCGCTTTTCATCCTTTTTTCTTTGATGGGCGTCAGCCCATCTGCAGAAAAGAAGAACAAAAATCACCACAAATCCGAAGGCTTCACGGTCTTCG
>JAZPZR010000012.1:0-4564 GCA_045544795.1 Eubacteriales bacterium | reverse complement strand
CCACTTGTCAGGGGAGCTGTCGCGAAGCGACTGAGGGGTAGTCAGCATCAAGCAAAACTCTACAAAACTGACTACCTTTCCACCGTCTTCGACGGTCCCCCTCTCCTGACAAGGAGAGGCATTGGTTAGTTCGAATTCCCCCATAAACTACAATTTGAAAGAAAAAATTCACTCCATACAAAAAGCGGAAGAGAGGCAAATCTCTTCCGCTTTATATTATTTGTTTATTACCTTTTTGCACCAGGTGCGCTTGTTACATTTGGGGCATTTTAAGTATCGGGTAGTACCCATATGCATCGCATTAAGTGCCTGCGCATAGGTGGGCACTATCTCATGACCGCAATTTTTACACTTGTAAGCGCCGACGCTGACTTCAAGCTTTAATGCATAAAAGCAGGGTATCAGAAACACGACGCAGATGCCAATAACTGTGACGATCTGCCACACTCCTTCGGGAATTAAAAAGACTGCAATACACGACCCTGCGAGAAAGGCTGTCATACTTACTGTCATGATCGCCCACATGGACGTCCATATCGTTTTGTTTTTTCTTTCCAGCTCCTTTGCCATATCAAGCAAAAGCTGTTCGTTTTTATTATTGGTATTTTCCATATTTATTTTCTCCCCGTTTAACAGTTCGTTTACCGTTATCTTAAGTATACCGCAAAGCTCCAGCATTATTGAAGTATCGGGCATGGCCTTGCCCGTTTCCCATTTTGACACTGCCCTGTCGGTGACATTTAGCTTTTCTGCCAGCTGCATCTGCGTAAGGTTTTGCTTTTTTCTGCACCCGGCTATGAATCTTCCGATTTTGATCTGATCCACTCTGTTGCCTCCTTTCGCTTTCAGTATAGCCTGCTTTCGCATAAAAAAACAGGAACCGACGGTTGAATGGGGAGAATTCCACCGTCGGTAGAGTTTATTATATCTCTGCTATTTTTGAAATAAGCGTGTCTATCGCATACTCGACCGAGCTTTCGCGGACGCTTTGCCGTCCTATTGCGCCGAACTGCACGGTGGCTGTCGTAACGTTGCCGTTTATACAAAAGCCGAAGCATACCATACCCTCAGGCTTAAAATCCGACCCGCCGGGTCCTGCAATACCCGAAATACCGACGCCAACCTCGGCGCCCGATATGGCGCATGCGCCCCGTGCCATCTGTCCTGCGACCGCTTCACTCACAACACCGTATTTTTCAATATCGGCGGGGTCGACGTCAAGCAGTTTTATTTTTGCCGAGTTTGCATAGGTTACAAGCCCCATATCAATAACGTTGGACGCGCCTGCGACCCCTACAAGTGCCGAGGACAGCATACCGCCCGTGCAGGACTCCGCACAGCAGATATGCATGCTTTTTTGTTTAAGCGCTTCAATAAGCCGTTGTGTTTTCATTGTCAAGATACTCCCGTAAAGCCATGAGCGTGAGTGTTTTTATAAACTCCGTCTCGCTCATGTTATCCATATTGCAAAGCCGTTGCGCCTTTTTTATTTCCGCAACAAACTCGTTATAATCCGCGCCGCTTTGTTTACTTGCGCGTTTTAATATCCTTTTCATCCGATCACCGAGTTTAGTATATTTAAAAAGCATTCGTATATACGAATGCTTTTTAAATTACTCGCCGATTGCAGCGTTTATCTTTTCGAGAAGTGCATCGCAGTCCGCGCCGTGAACGGCGCAAGCCTGCTCGATCGTCTCACCGCGTGCTGAAGGACAGCCGAGACAATGCATGCCGATCTCAAGAAAATACTGTGCAGTATCGGGATACTGGTCAAGAACGTCACCAATGATTGAATCCTTTGTTACCATTATATGTTCATCCTTTCTGTGCTTTTTATATTATTATACACTATTTTTCTATAAAATCAAATACTTTATTTACAAACATGACTTAATTGTATATAATATATATAACTATATTATGGAGAGGTATGTACCTTTGGAATTTCTTGATTTAAATAATGCGGCTCAGGTCGCAGAATATGAGGCTTTTGTTATGTCCTGCCCCAAGTGTAACTTTTCGCAGTCTACCATGTGGGCGAAGGTTAAAACAGATTGGGATTTTGAGGCGGTAATCGTCCGCGACAAAGAGGGGAAGATCGAGGGCACGATGGGTGTGCTTGTCCGTCAGGTGCCTGTTTTCAAGGCTAAAATGCTTTATTCGCCCCGCGGTCCCGTCTGCGATATTCATAATAAGGACGTTATGCGCCGTCTTAAAGAGGGTGTCGACGCGCTTGCAAAAAAGCATAACGCTTATATTTATAAAATCGACCCCGACGTAAAGAGCGATGACGAGGAGTTTGCAAAAATCTGCAAAGACCTCGGCTTTACCATGCCTGTTGACTCAAAGAATTTTGAGGGTATACAGCCCCGCTACGTTTTCCGTCTTTATCTTGACGGAAGAAATGAAGAGGAGCTTCTTGCTTCCTTCCACCAGAAAACGCGCTATAATATCCGTGTTGCCATTAAAAAGGGTGTTGAGGTTAAAATTGAGGGCACCGATAAGGTGGAGGATTTTTACAATATCATGCTTGAAACGGGCATCCGTGACAACTTCGTTATAAGAAACGCGGCGTATTTCAAGCGCCTTTTAGAGTCTCTCGGTGAGCATGCGCGTCTTTATATGGCATATCTTGACGGCAAGGCAATTGCGGGCACCATCGCGATATGGTACGGGGACAAGGTATGGTATCTCTACGGCGCGTCGTCTGACAGCTACAGAAACGTCATGCCCAACTATCTGCTTCAGTATGAGATGATAAAGTGGGCGGTTGAGAAAAACTGCCGTGTGTACGACTTCCGCGGTGTTTCGGGTGATATCAGTGAGGACAACCCTCTCTACGGTCTTTACAGATTTAAAAAAGGCTTTAACGGTGAATTTACCGAGTTTATCGGTGAAATGAGCATCGTTTACCGCCCCGCATTCAATAAATTCTTAAAGTTTGCTGAAAAGAATTACCGCAGACTTAACATGATCAAATTCAGACTTAAAAACAGAAAATGACCTATTTTGAAATAAACGAAAAAGACATAATTCATAATTTTGACGAGATCTCGCATAAAACAGGGGTGCTTGTCATTCCCACGCTCAAGGCAAATGCATACGGACTGGGCGCGCATCACGTTTCAAAGCTGCTTCGTGACGAGTGCGGTGTGCATCTTTTTGCCGTCTCGCGTATTGAGGAGGCGGACGCGCTTTGCCGCGGTGTAAGCGTTATCGTGCTCTCTCCCTATCATGATGAGAGGACTCTTTGTCAGCTTGTGGAAAACGACCGTATAATCACGGTTGATTCGCTGCCGCAGGCAAAAAAGATAAGCGAGATCGCGCTGTCGTCGGGCAAGTGCGCGAGGGTACATATCAAAATCGACACAGGCTTTGGCAGATTTGGGTTTATGCCGTCGCAGACGTCGGATATCCGCGCTGTTTTTGCGCTTGAGGGGGTAAAGGTGTGCGGTATCTTCTCCCACTTCTCCTCTGCTTTTGCAAAATCGCCCGCGCAGACTGACCTTCAGTATGACACTTTCGTAGCTGTTTGCGACTCGCTTTCTGAAAGCGGGCTTGATATCGGGCTTCGCCATATTGCAAACTCAAGCGCGGCGCTTCGCGACGGTAAATACTGTCTTGATGCGGTGCGCATCGGCTCGGCGCTTACAGGCAGAGTGCCCTTTAAAACAGACGTAAAGCTTAAAAGGGTGGGCAGATTTTATTCTGAAATATGCGATATACGTACCGTAAAGCGCGGCGCAAACCTCGGCTACGGTAATATTGCGCATCTTAAAAAGGATACGCGCGTGGCGGTTTTGCCCTGCGGTGCGGCTGACGGTGTGCTGATTAAAAAAGACTACGACACCTTCCGCCCCGTTGATTTTATGCGTTACGGCTTTCATATATTCAAAATGATGTTTCGGGATAACAGCATAAAAGCACGTGTGAACGGCAGTATCATACGCTCTGTCGGCAGACCTGCGCTCACACATACGTTTTTTGACGTGACCGACGTTGACTGCAAGGCAGGCGATAAGGTATGTCTTGACATTTCACCGCTTTACGTTGCGGACAAGGTTAAAAGAGAGTATACAGATGTTTGATACGCTTTTATCAAATAAAAATATGAAGGAACAGCTGTCCCGCGCGATTGCCGAAAACAAACCGCTTCAGGCATACATGTTCTGCGGTGAGGCGGGCAGCGGTAAAAAAACCGCGGCGGTAACTCTTGCTTCGCTTCTTGTAGGGGACGCGGGTCAAAAGGCGCTTCGCGGTAACCATCCCGACGTTATCTTTTTGCGTCCTGAAGAGGATAAGCGGATAATTTCGGTCGAGCAGGTGCGTGATATGCGTCAGGATGCGTTCGTATCTCCTACCGAAGGCACACGTAAGGTGTATATAATCGACGGACCGCTTCAGGACGAGGGTCAGAACGCGCTTCTTACCGTGCTTGAACAACCGCCTTCCTTTTCGGTCTTTATAATTCTTACCGAAAAAAAGGAGCTTATGCTTGAAACGGTAATATCCCGCTGCAGTGTGTACGAGATGGAGTACGTTGATGAATACGAGGGCGCAGGGT
>JAZPZR010000011.1:0-20182 GCA_045544795.1 Eubacteriales bacterium | reverse complement strand
GGGCGCCGACCCCTACAAAATAATTATAAAACATCCCGATAAACCACAATTTACTATTGACAAACATACCTTTATATTATAAAATAACATATGTTATATATCAAATGTTATTTCATGGAGGGTGTTATGCCGCCAAAGGTTAAAATCACAAAGGACGAGATTATCGATACCGCAGTAAAAATTGTAAACGAGCAGGGCGCAGACATGATAAACGCGAGAAACGTTGCAAAAATGCTTGGCTCTTCAACACAGCCTGTATTTTCAAACTTTGCAACGATGGACGCGCTCAGGGACGCGGTTATAAACCGTGCAAACAGCATGTATGAGGAGTATATACAAAAAGAGATCGACAGTAAAAAGTACCCCGACTACAAGGCAAGCGGTATGGCATACATCCGCTTTGCGCGTGAGCAGAAGCAGTTGTTCAGACTGTTATTCATGCGCGAGCGCACGGAAGGGCAAATGCATGACGCTATGTCTGACAGTATGCAGTCGATAGTGCATGACAGTACGGGGCTTTCGGGCAAGAGCATGGAGTTTTTTCACCTTGAGATGTGGGCATACGTGCACGGCATCGCAACAATGCTTGCGACAGGCTATCTTGATTTAGAAGAATCACTTATCAGCAAAATGCTGACCGACTGCTACATGGGTCTTAAAAAGCAATACGGAGCGGAGTAAAAAATGATAAAAATACAAAACCTTACAAAAAAATATAAGGACACGGTTGCTGTCGACGATCTCACCCTTGAGGTAAACAGGGGCGAACTTTTTTCGCTTCTGGGTGTAAACGGCGCGGGCAAGACCACAACGATAAAAATGCTTTGCTGTCTTACGCCCGCCACAAGCGGTGATGCGTTTTTGAACGGACAGAGCATCTGCCGCGATGCAGAAAAGGTAAAATCAATAATCGCACTCTCACCGCAGGAAACGGCGGTTGCGGGCGGACTTACGGTAAAAGAAAACCTACAGCTGATATGCGGTATCTACAAATTCACAAAAGAAGAGACAGAGCGAAAGATCGGGCGTCTTTGCTCACTTCTCGGCATTGACAGCGTTATAAATAAAAAAGCGCGCACCTTATCGGGCGGCTACGGACGGCGGCTGAGTATTGCAATGGCGCTTATCAGCGAGCCTGAGATACTGTTTCTTGACGAGCCGACGCTTGGGCTTGACGTTATCGCAAGAAGCGAGCTGTGGGATATTATAAAAAGACTTAAGGGAAAGATCACCGTAATTCTTACAACGCATTATATGGAAGAAGCCGAGGCGCTTTCTGACAGGGTCGGCATCATGAAAGAGGGCAGGCTTATTGCCTGCGACGGCGTGGACGGAATAAAAAGGCTTGCGGGCACCGACAGCTTTGAAGAGGCTTTTATAAGCATCGTAAAGGGGGCAACAAAATGAGAGCGCTCACATTTGCAAAACGAAACGCAAAAGAGATCATCCGCGACCCGCTTAATATTATCTTCGGTCTTGGATTTCCGGTAATTCTATTACTGCTACTCTCCGCCATTCAGGCAAATATCCCCGTTGATATGTTTGAAATATCGCATCTGACACCCGGAATCTCGGTGTTCGGGCTTTCCTTTATAACGCTGTTTTCCGCAACGCTTATTTCAAAGGACAGATCGTCTGCGTTTTTACACAGACTGTATACAACACCGCTTACTCCGTCCGATTTTATTATCGGCTACACCCTGCCAATTTTACCGCTGTCGCTGTTGCAGTGCGCGGTGTGCTATGCTACGGCGTTAATCTTGGGGCTTGCGCCTTCTTTCAATATACTGCTTTCGCTTATAAGCGTGTTACCCGTAGCGTTACTCTATATCGCGCTTGGGTTATTATTCGGAAGCATGCTGGGTGAAAAACAGGTCGGCGGCATATGCGGAGCACTGCTCACCAACCTGTCGGCATGGCTGTCGGGTATATGGTTTGATATTGCTCTTGTGGGCGGTGCTTTTGAAAAGATAGCAGACCTTCTCCCCTTTATTCACGCGGTAGAGATGCAAAGGGCGGTAATACGCGGAGATCTTACAGAAATTTTCCCGCATCTGTGGTGGGTCACAGGCTATGCGACCGTGATTTTTGCCGCCGCTGTGCTTGTGTTTTTAAGACAAATGAAAAAGGGGCTGTAAAAAAACGTAATTTTTTTACAGTTCCTTTTTAAGGGGATAGAAAAAATTTTTCGGAAGTTTCAAACCGAGCCGTAGGCTTGCCCGACAAATAGGGTCCCAACAAAAGATGCTTTTGTTGGGAAGAGGAAAGGCAAACCATAAAATGTAGTTTTTACGAACAGTAAAAACGAAATAATAGTGGTTTTGCCTTGACGAACGCCGAGTGGCGAGGTTTGGAAGTAGCAAAAAGCATATAAAAAAAGAGAAAAGTGTTGCATAAAAGTTATAAATGCAACACTTTTCTTTCATTTTGTTGTTCTACGGGATTTTATTAGTTTCCTTTTCCCTTGTTTTTTCTGGCTTTTTGCGTTCCGGAGAATTTTTACATTCCCTTTTTATATAAAGTGCAGACGGCATGTGCAGATATGCCCTCAAGTCTGCCTGTAAAGCCAAGCTTTTCCTCGGTCGTAGCCTTGACGTTTACGTTATCAAGGTCAGTCCCCAGAAGGTCGGCAATATTTTTTGTCATCTTATCAATATAGGGCATAAGCTTTGGCTTTTGCGCAATTACCGTCACGTCGCAATTGCCGAAAACGTATTTTGCCCGCACTTCCTTCCACACGCGTTCAAGAAGGAGCATGCTTGAAATGCCCTTATACTGCGGGTCGTTATCGGGAAAATGTCTGCCGATATCACCAAGCGCCGCGGCGCCAAGTATCGCATCGGTAAGCGCATGAAGTGCAACGTCGGCATCAGAATGACCGTCAAGCCCCAATTCGTATTCTATCTTTTCACCGCACAGCCACAGCTCTCTCCCCTCTTTAAAGCGGTGTACGTCATAGCCGTGTCCTACTCTTACGTTCATTTTTCCGTCCAGCCTTTCACAAATATCAATATCCTCAGGTACAGTCAGCTTAATATTAAAGCTTGACCCGTTTGTAAGCTTTACCTTACCGCCGAAATACTCGTAAACCGAACAGTCATCGGTAAACCGTACGTCAAGATTTATTGCTTTTTTGAGCATTGAATAATACTTCTCGCGGACAAATACCTGCGGTGTCTGAATCCTCACAAGCGATTCGCGGCTGACGGTCTTTTCAATAAATCCGTTTTCGTCAGTGCGCTTGAGCGTGTCGGTAACAGGTATCGCAGGTGCCGCCGCACCGTGCACAAACGCATCGGTTATAACAGAGTTTATAAGTCCTGTCGACGTAAGCGGACGGGCGCCGTCTGTTATCGCAACGTAGTCACCTGTCGCGCAGCCAAGCCCGCAAAGCACGCTGTGTGCGCGTGTCTTACCGCCTACTGCAAGTGTCTTGAGCTTTGTTATACCATAGCTTTTTGCAATTTTGCGAAGACTCGCAAAGGTGTCAGGCCGTGACACCGCAACAATATCGGTCACAAGCGCGCTTTTTTCAAAAGCGGTAAGTGTTTTGGCAATTACGGGAGCGCCGTTTATATCGGCAAAGATCTTATCGGCGCCCATGCGGGTGGAATTACCCGCGCACATCACTATTGCAGTTACTGTTTTCGGCATAGCTTATTTCCTCTCAAATCAAAAAAGCGGCAGGGGATGCCGCTTTACTTTATACTGTTTGCATAATCGAATCGAAAACCGACTCACGCTCACATTCAAGAGCTATCGCAATTTCCGAACAGAATATATTTTTGGTGAGAATAAACATCTTTCTGTCACTTGTAGAAAGACCGTGCGTTTTTTCACGCGCGATAAGGTCGCAGAGCACGCCCGCAACGTCCTCAATAGCGCCTGTCTTAAGCCGCTCAACGTTTACCTTGTACCGCTTGTTCCACGGCACGTCGTCCCCGCTTCCGAATTCAGCAAAATGAGCAAGCATATACTGTGCGCGGTCTTTATCAATAACGTCGCGCATGTGTACGCCCGACACACCCGCGACAGGTACCATAAGATTTATGTTACCTGTAAAAATACGCACCTTATAATAATCCGACGTTTTACCGCCAATCGCCCTTGACTCAATGGCCTCGACAACACCCGCACCATGCATGGGGTAGACGATGTTTTGACCTACGCTGAACACTTTTTCTCTCCGTTTCTTAAAAATACAAGGCTTACTGCCCTACTTTGTTTATGCATCCTATTAGTTAATATTATATAGTATTTTGTAAAAAAATGCAAGAATGATTTTTAAATTATACCTTGATTATTTTACTTTGATAATATATAATTAGTTGATATTTGCAAAAGGGAGTAAAAATATGGGTATATTTGACGGGTATCTTTTAATGTCGGATATTGACGGCACTTTTGAAAACAGAAATAACAGATGTCCTCAAAAAAACGTTGATGCCATAAGTTATTTTACAAAAAACGGCGGGCTTTTTTCCTTTGCAACAGGCAGGCTGTCCGCGCACCTTATAAGAAACGGATTTGACAGGCTTACAAACGCACCCTGCTGTCTTTCCAACGGTTCGCTTGTGTACGATTTTGAAACGGATGAGTTTTTGTATAAATATGCAGTTCCGCACACGGTACGGGATATTGTCGGCAAAATCAAGACGCATCTGAAAGTGCCTGTAAGATACTCGGCGCCAATCGGTGCAGTAAGCGAACACAAGTCAGTTGATATTGATACGATACCTTGTGATATTGCAGACTCTTACCCGTCCAAGTTTATAATCTTTTTTGAGTATGAAGAGGACGCGGTAGCTTTTGAAAACGCGGCAAGGTCAGACCCTTACTTCAGCGACTGTTTTGTGTGCAGATCGTGGAACACGGGCGTTGAGATACTTAACGGCAAAGCAACAAAGGGTGATGCGCTTGAGTTTTTAAAAAAGCAGACAGGCTCGCACACCTCGGTTGCGATAGGCGATTTCAGTAACGATATAACCATGATAAAGCGCGCCGATATCGGTGTCGCAGTCGGCAATGCAATTGATGAATTAAAAGATGCCGCAGATATTATAGTGAGCAGTTGTGAAGACTGCGGACTTGCCGAGCTTATATATAAATTAGAAGAAAAAATCAAAAAACACAAGAAAAAATAAGGAAGGGAAATATCGAAAATTCGATATTTCCCTTTATATTATGTGCTCTTTGCGGTTCGGGCAATTTTAACATCCCGTCCTATTTTGCGACGATGTTCATAAGCTTACCCTTGACGTAGATAGTCTTGATTATCTGCTTACCTTCAAGCATTGATTTAAGCTTTTCGTCTGCCATTACCTTTTCCATAACAGCGCTTTCGTCCGCATCTGCGGCAACCGTTACCTTACCGCGTACCTTACCCATTATCTGTACTGCGATCTCGATCTCTGAAAGAACCGTCTTTGACTCATCGTATACAGGCCAGGGCGCGTAGGTCATATCACCGGGGAGCCCTGCCATCTCCCACATCTCTTCGCAAAGGTGGGGCGCAAAGGGGCAAAGAAGTGTGATAAATACGCGGAGTTCATCGCGCGAGATACTGCCCTTATCATAAATATCGTTGATAAGTGTCATAAGGGACGCAAGCGCAGTATTGAACTTGAGCGAGTCGATATCGTCAGTTACCTTCTTTATAGTAATATGGAAGGCTCTTTCGAGTTCTTTTGTGATACCCTTTTCATCGCTTACCATATCCATGAGTGACATTGTACGCTCAAGGAAACGCTTACAGCCCTTGATGCTGGACGTTTTCCAGGGCGCTGATTTTTCAAAGTCACCGATAAACATCTCGTAAAGACGCATGGTGTCTGCGCCGTACTGGTCTACGATATCGTCGGGGTTAACAACGTTACCGCGCGACTTTGACATCTTCTCACCGTTTTCGCCGAGTATCATACCGTGCGAGGTACGCTTTGCGTACGGTTCCTTTGTAGGAACAACGCCGATATCGTAAAGGAACTTATGCCAGAAGCGTGAATAGAGAAGATGGAGTGTGGTATGCTCCATACCGCCGTTATACCAGTCAACAGGTCCCCAGTACTCAACAGCCTCTTTTGATACGAACTCCTTATCATTGTCAGGGTCCATATAGCGTAAGAAGTACCATGACGAGCCTGCCCACTGCGGCATTGTGTCAGTCTCGCGCTTTGCAGGACCGCCGCAACAGGGGCAGGTGGTATTTACAAAGCTGTCCATCTTTGCAAGGGGGCTCTCACCCGTATCAGTAGGCTCGTAAGAGTCAACCTCGGGAAGCATAAGCGGAAGCTCGCTTTCGGGTACTGCAACGTAACCGCACTTATCACAGCAAACTATCGGAATAGGCTCACCCCAATATCTCTGACGTGAGAATACCCAGTCGCGAAGCTTGTAGTTTACCTTTGCCTCACCGCAGCCTTTCTCCGTAAGGAACTCTGTGATCTTCTTTTTAGCGTCGGCAACCGAAAGACCGTTAAGAAAGCCTGAGTTTACCATCGTGCCCTCTTCAACGTCGGTATACGCCTCGTTCTGAACGTCACCGCCTGCAACCACCTCGATAATGGGAAGGTCAAATACCTTCGCAAACTCCCAGTCGCGTGTATCGTGCGCAGGTACTGCCATGATAGCGCCCGTGCCGTATGACATGAGCACGTAGTCTGAAATAAATATCGGAATCTGTGTGTCGTTTACGGGGTTGATGCCGTCGATACCCTCAAGGCGCACACCCGTCTTTTCCTTTGCAAGCTCGGTACGCTCAAAGTCGGATTTTGCAGCGGCGGTCTTTCTGTATGCCATGACCTCGTCAATGTTGGCAATCTTATCCGCATACTCGTCTATCATGGGATGCTCAGGCGAAATTACCATATAGGTCGCGCCGAAAAGCGTGTCGGGACGTGTTGTAAACACCTCAAGCTCTGTGCCTGCGGTCGTGCCGAAGCGGACAGATGCGCCCGTGCTCTTACCTATCCAGTTTCTCTGCTGAATCTTAACGCGCTCGATAAAATCAACGTCGTCAAGGTCATTTATAAGACGCTCCGCATACTCGGTAATCTTAAGCATCCACTGACTTTTTACCTTATGTACGACCTCACTGCCGCAACGCTCGCAAACGCCGTTTACGACCTCTTCGTTTGCAAGAACGACCTTACAGCCTGTACACCAGTTTACGTTCATCTCTTTTTTATACGCAAGACCCTTTTTGAAAAGCTGTAAGAATATCCACTGTGTCCACTTGTAGTAGTTGGGATCTGTGGTGTTTATCTCACGCGACCAGTCAAACGAAAGACCGAGTGACTTGAGCTGTGATTTAAAGCGCGCAACGTTGTTTTCGGTTACGATGCGGGGATGGATTTTATTTTTTATCGCAAAGTTCTCGGTGGGAAGACCGAATGCGTCCCAACCCATCGGATAAAGCACGTTAAAGCCCTGCATACGCTTTTTACGCGACACGATATCGAGCGCGGTGTATGAACGGGGATGGCCTACGTGAAGACCCTGTCCTGACGGATAGGGAAACTCGACAAGCGCGTAAAATTTCGGCTTTGACTTGTCAAGCACTACCTTGAAGGACTCGTTATCGTCCCAATACTTCTGCCATTTTTTCTCAATTGACTTGTAATCGTATCTCATTATTCCTCTACCTCCGTTACAAAGTCTGTAAGCGGCAGTTCGGTACCGTCTGCCCACAGTCTTTCAAGCTTATAATAATCGCGCGCAGTCTTGTAAAAGACGTGAACGATAATTGAACCGTAATCAAGAAGCACCCACTCGTTTGAGCCGTAGCCCTCGGTATGAAGCGGTTCTACGCCGAGCTTTGTAAGCTCGTACTCCACCTCGTTTGCAAGCGCTTTTATCTGCGTGTTTGACATACCCGTGCATATTACAAAGTAATCTGCCATGATGGTGACGTCGTCCACCTTTAATATCTGTATATCGTGCGCTTTTTTCTTATAGAGTGTGGTAACCGCAGTTTTTAACATATCAACTGTTTCCATTTTCTCTTTCCTTTCTTATACTGTCTCTCGCGGACAGGGTGGTTTTGTTCATGTTCAGTCCGCGTTGTTTTATATATTCAATAAGTCTGTCAAAGGACAGAAGTAATGCCTCGTTTAAATCACGCCTTGCAGCCTCACGCATTTTGCCGACACCTTCATAATCGCGCGACGGCTCGATCGAGTCTGCAAGACAGATAAGCTTTTCAAGCTTTGACATGCCCGCGCGCCCCGTCGTATGATAGCGCACCGCGTTTATAATATCCTCATCCTCGATGCCGAGCGTGTTTTTTGCAAAATGCGCGCCGCTTATCTGATGCCATATCTTCGGACAGCCGCGGTCCTCATCTGAAAGCGTGATGCCGTTTTTTTCAAAGTATTCAAGCTGTTTTTCATCGTCAAGATACTTTGTGCAATCGTGCGCGATGCCCGCGACGTAGGCGCGGTAGGGGTCAATGCCGTGAAGGTGGGCAATTGACGCCGCGTAGTTTGCGGTGCTCATAACGTGGCTGTATCGCGACGGCTTCAGGTTTTCCCTGTTATGCGCGTCTATCCGCTTTACAAGCTCACTGCGAAGCTGTGTCGACGAAAGCTCCAGCACCCTTATTTTGTACACCGTGATATCGCATTCAAAGCTCTCGCGCAGTTTTTGTCTGTGCGCGATGATCTCATCATAATCGGAATCGGTGCGCGCGCAGGTGACAATGGGGGTGGTGTTTAAAATATACTCCGCATTAAACCACGTCTCAACCGTAAGGAACATGTCGCTTCCCATAAGAAGATACAGTTCACACTCAGGGTACTCCTCACGTAGAATTTTCAGCGTATCGGCGGTGTAGCTTTTACCCTCGCGTCTGTTTTCAATATCGGAAACGGTAACCTTTTCCATATCGGCAAAAAGCGCCTTTGTATTTTCAAAGCGCAGGGCAAAATCGTCACCCGCCTCCGACTTTTGCTTGTGCGGGGGGATCTTGTCGGGAATGACGATAGCCCTCTCATACCCGTGCGACATGACCTCTTTCAGTATATTCTTGTGTCCCACGTGCGGCGGGTCAAATGTACCCCCGAATACTATTGTTTTAATCATAAGTCAAATTTATTCTTTTCACCCTTGCGGTAAAGCACGACCTTTGAGCCGATGACCGTTACCACGATAGAGTCTGTAGCCTCTGCGACCTCCTCCGCAACTACGCGGGGAGATACCAGCGCGCTTTCAAGCACGCGGAACTTTATAAGCTCTCTCGCCTCAAGCGCATCGTTTACCGACTTTATAAAATTATCCGTCACACCGCCCTTGCCGAGCTGAAAAATGGTATCCTCGGTAGATGCGATTCCGCGAAGCTTTGCTCTTTCCTTACTTGTCATTTCTTTTCTCCTGTAATACCTCTGCAAATGCTCCCAGCGCATTTGCTCTGTGGCTTATTTCGTTTTTCTCCTCTGCGCTCATTTTTGCAAAGGTCTCACTCTTGCCGTTGGGTAAAAAGATGGGGTCATAACCAAAGCCGCCCTCACCGTCGGGCACGTCGGTCAGAGTACCGAAGCATTTACCCTCAACGGAAAAGCTGTTTTTACTGTCAAGCACGCAGGCAATAACGCATACAAAGTGCGCGTTTCTGTCAGTCTTGCCCTGCATGTTACCCAGAAGGTAATAAAGCCTCTCACTGTCAGTCACCTTGTTGCCGTAGCGCGCGGAATATATTCCCGGCTCACCGCCGAGCGCGTCTACAGAAAGACCGCTGTCGTCGGCAACGGTGGGAAGACCGCATATATCGTAAAATGCTCTTGCCTTTATCATCGCATTTTCTCTGAAGGTCTCACCGTTTTCGTCAGGGTCACAGCTGATGCCAAGCTCACGCGGGGTAACGAGCGAAAGACCGAGTCTATCGAAAATCTTTTTAAATTCTTCAACCTTGTGCGCGTTATTTGTCGCGATAACAAACGTTTCCCGAAGCACTGCGCGCTGATATGCAAAAAGCGGCTGCATGCCCTTTTCGGCAAGCTCAAGAAGGGTGTTTAACTGTTCGCGCGAGAGCTCCTCGCCCTCGGCAGTACCCTGAATTTCAATAAATCCGCCGTTTGATGTCATAATGACGTTCATGTCGGTCTCAGCCCTGCAGTCCTCTTCATAGCAGAGGTCACATACCGCATCGTTGCCGACAATACCGACAGAAAGCGCCGCAACCTGCTTTGTGATGGGGTTTTCGGTCAGAAGGCCCTCGTCCATAAGCTTTTTGACTGCAAGACAGAGCGCGATAAAACCGCCTGTTATCGAAGCACAGCGTGTGCCGCCGTCCGCCTGAATAACGTCGCAGTCAACTACGATACTGCGCTCACCCAGTTTTTCAAGGTCGATACAGCCGCGAAGAGCCCTGCCGATAAGACGCTGGATCTCTGTAGAACGGGGTGACAGCTTTAGCTTTGACACGTCGCGCTGATTACGGGTAGCTGTGGCTCTGGGGAGCATGGAATACTCGGCCGTGACCCAACCCTTTCCCGTGCCGAAAACGTGGGGCGGGACCCTGTCCTCAACCGTTGCGTTACAAAGCACCTTGGTATTGCCCTGACAGTAGAGCACACTGCCCTCTGCATGCATGGTATAGTTTTTTTCTACGCGTATTGCACGCGCCTGTTCATTTTTTCTTCCGTCGTTTCTCATAACTTATTCCTCATCAAAAAGTGCATTTACAAAATCGCTTGCAACAAATTCCTGCATATCGTCCATCTGCTCACCCACACCGACAAACTTGATGGGAAGCCTATGTTCGCACATGAGCGCAAGCGCCATACCGCCCTTTGCCGTACCGTCAAGCTTGGTAAGAACGGCGCCCGTGAGGTTTGTCACCTTACCGAACTCGCGCGCCTGATTGAGCGCATTCTGTCCTGTTGTCGCATCAAGCACAAGCAGTGCTTCCTTATCGCACTCACCCATCTGTCCGTCAATGACCTTGTATATCTTTGCAAGCTCGTTCATAAGGTTTACTTTATTGTGAAGTCTGCCCGCGGTATCAACTATAATAACGTCGGCACCTCTCGCCTTTGCCGCATTTATCGTATCAAACACGACAGCGGCAGGGTCTGCGCCGTGCGCACCGCGGATTATGTCTGCACCCACTCTGCCTGCCCACGTATCAAGCTGTTCGCACGCGGCGGCGCGGAAGGTATCAGCCGCGGCAAAAATGACCTTTTTACCGCGTGAAATGTACATGTTTGCAAGCTTTGCGGCGGTGGTCGTCTTACCCACACCGTTTACACCGATAAGAAGTATTACCGACGGCTTGGTATTAAGCGTTACCGAGTTATCGCAGGAGGTCAGCATCTCTTCCATAACAAGCTTTATCTCGTTTTTGAGAAGCGAGCCGTCCTTTATCTTTTTTTCCTTTACGTTTTCTTTAAGCTTTGCGATGATTGCAAGTGACGTCTCAACACCGATATCCGCCATGATAAGCGTCTCTTCAAGCTCTTCATAGAGGTCATCGCTTATCACACCGAATGCCGACAGCACGTTATCTATCGTGCCCGCCAGCGCGTTTTTTGTTTTTGCAAGACCGCGTTTTATTTTTTCAAAAAATCCCATTACAGTTTAAGCTGCCTTTCCATTTCGTTAACGTTTATCGTCAGAAGCTTGGATATACCGCGCTCCTGCATGGTAACACCGTAAAGAACGTCTGCCTCCTCCATAGTACCGCGGCGGTGAGTGATAACGATAAACTGTGTTTTTTCACAGAAATCGCGAAGGCGGGATGCAAACTTGGCAACGTTCACGTCGTCAAGCGCCGCCTCTATCTCGTCCATCATACAGAAGGGAGTAGGTCTTATCTTAAGTATCGCAAAGTAGAGCGCAATTGCAGAGAATGCCTGCTCACCGCCCGACAGCGACACTATGTTTTTAATGATTTTTCCGGGAGGTGCCACGCGGATATCAATTCCGCAGCCGAGCACGTCCTCGGGGTCGACAAGAATAAGCTCAGCCTTACCGCCGCCGAAAAGCTCGGTAAAGGTCTTGCCGAATTCGGTATTGAGCTGATTGAACTTATCGGTAAATATCTCGGTCATCTGCCACAAAAGCTCCTTGATTATCTTTTCAAGGTCCGCCTTTGACTTTTTAAGGTCTGACATCTGTCCGTCAAGGAAGTCGTAGCGCTCTTTTACCGCGTCGTACTCCTCGATAGCCTCGACATTAATACTACCAAGCGAACGGATAGAGCTCTTAAGCTCGGAAACGCGCTTTTTGGCATTGAAGATATCCTCAATAGGCTTTGCGACCTTTGCCGCCTCGGTAACGGTCAGCTCATACTCAAGCAGGTTTTCGACAATGCGGTCAGTCTCGACCGTGATTCCCGAAATTTTATTTTCAAGACGGGTGGTCTCCTCGATAAGCTTATCCTTGGTGACAAGTCGGTCACGCTGTCTTGCGCGGAATTCCGTCTGCTCAGCCTCCGCCTTGTTACGCTTTTCAATAAGCTCGTTTATCTTTGCCTTGCCGTCCGCCTGCGAGCTTTCAAGCGCGCGTGCGTTATGCTTAAGCTCTGCAATCTCCTGCTCGCTCTTTGCGATATTTTCGCGTGCGCCCTCAATACCCTTCATGCGCTGTTCGTTATCGCCCGTGTACATTGAAAGCTGACTTTCAAGCTGACTGATAAGCGAACGCTCTGTTTCGATATCCTTGAAAAGACTCAGCTTTTTAATATCGTTGTCGGATACCGACTGACGTATCTCCTCAATTCTTGCCTGCTCCTCATCCGTTTTGCCCGAAAGCGAATCCAGCTCGTTTGAAACGCCCGCGATAAGCTCGTCAAGACGCGCGCATTTTTCGTCAATTTCTTTTATAGCCGTCTCGTCCTGCGCGTTCTGTGCGATTAGAGCCTGCTTTTCATTTTCACCGCCCGAAATAAGCTGTAGGTAGCTGTCAAGGACTACCTGCTTACCGTCACGCAGGTCGGAAATTCTCGTCATTTCCTCCTCGCCTGCGCGTATTTCTGCAAGCACGCCTTCAAGACGCGCGGAAAGCTCGTTTTTCTCGTTTTCCGATTTTGTAAACGACTCCTCAATTCCCTCAAGCTCAGCCTGCTTTTTTTCAAGCTCTTTTTCAAGCCGTTCTATCTCAAGCGAACGTGAAAGAAGTCCCGCCGACTTTGCAGTAGAACCGCCCGTCATTGAACCGCCGGGGTTTACCACCTGACCGTCAAGCGTTACCGTCTTATACTTTGCACGCATTGCGCGTGAGACTGCGATAGCGTCGTCGATAGTTTCACAAACGACCGTTCTTCCGAGTAAGAAGGTTATCGCCTTTTTGGCATCGGCGCTGTCTGTCTGCACAAGCTCATGCGCAAGACCTACGATGCCCTCCCCCTTAAGCTCGCTCTTTTCCGCAGGCCTCGGATTGAGTTCGGAAAGAGGCAGGAAGGTCGCCCTGCCTGCGCGGTTATTTTTAAGAAGAAGCATTGCGTTTTTAGCATTCTTCGCGTTATCGGTAACTATATCCTGAATCTGATTGCCGAGCGCCGTTTCGATCGCAACTATGTATTTTTTGTCAACGCGCATAAGCTGTGAAACGGTGCCGAGTATACCCGAAAGCGTTCCGCGTCTGCTGTTTTCAAGCACCGCCTTTACGCTTCCCGCAAAGCCGTCGAGATGCTTTTCCATCTCGGACAGGATGTGAAGGTTTTGCAAAAGTGCGCGGTACTCGTCCGAAAGCTTGTTTTTCTGCGCGCATTTTTCGTCAAAGTGGCGCTGTTTTATCTCAAGCATTTTGCGGTAGCCTGCAACCGAGTTTTTATTCTGTGTGACAAGCTGTGCCTTTTCGTCAAGCGATTTTGTAAGCCCGTCTATCTCCTCCTGTACGGAAGAGAGCGCCTGCTTTCTTACGTCAAGCTCAGAATCGATTTCACCCATGCGCTCGGTACGTGATTTTACCGATGCGGAGTGGGATATCTTCTGCACGCTGAAGGCATTTCGCTCGTCCGAAAGCGCTATCTTTCTGTCGCGCACCTCGTCCATGTGGCGTCTTACGTCCTCACCGCTTTTGCTTATATTTTCAATCTCGATATAAAGCTTTGCCGTCTCGCGCTCGATAGCGTTTATGCTTTCGGTGCTTTTTGCGATAGCCTCGTTTTTAATCACGATCTCTGCCTGCGTGTCCTGAACCTTTTTTGCGACACCCTCGATCTCCGCCTCGATCTTGCCGATATTTTCACTCTCAAAGCGGATGCCCGCTTCAAGTACGGCTATCTGCGAGTTTATCGCGCTCATCTTTTCGTCAAAGCCCGAAAGGTCACCGCGCACCTGCTCTATCTCGATATTGATATCGCGGTTTTTTCCAAAGAGAGTGTTTATCTCTTTTTCAAGATTGTCTATCTCGACCGAAATATCCTCAAGTCCGCCTTTTGCGATATTATATTTTTCCTCAAGCTCGCGTGCGCTGTCGCGTATACGCGCGATTTCCGCCATCCAGAGCGATATTTCAAGCGACTTTTTCTCATCGTACATGACAAGATACTTTTTCGCCTTTGTGCTCTGCGCCTCAAGCGAGGGAAGACGGCCTTCAAGCTCACTCACGATGTCGTTGAGTCGTAAAATATTATCCTCTGTCGCATCAAGCTTTTTCTGCGCCTCGTTTTTGCGGTAGCGGTATTTTGAAATACCCGCAACCTCTTCTATTATCTGTCTTCTGTCCTCTGATTTATGCGACAGTATCTCTGCAATCTTACCCTGACCGATTATCGAATAACCGTCACGGCCGATACCCGTGTCCATAAACAGCTCATGAATATCACGAAGACGCGTCTGGTTTTTGTTTATATAGTACTCACTCTCACCGCTTCTGTAATAACGGCGGGTGACCGTCACCTCGTTATAGTCAATATTGAGCGCGCGGTCAGAGTTGTCTATGGTAAGGCTTACCTCCGCAAAGCCCTGCGGTTTACGTACTGCCGTACCCGTGAAAATAACGTCCTCCATCTTGGACGAACGCAGAGTTTTGTTTGACTGCTCGCCAAGCACCCAACGTATAGCATCGGATACGTTACTCTTACCCGAGCCGTTAGGACCGACAATGGCGGTAATGCCCTTGCCGAACTCAATTTTTATTTTATCGGGAAACGACTTGAAGCCCTGCATTTCAAGACTTTTTAAAATCAAACTGTTTCACATCCTAAATAGTATTATGTTATAAATAGTATTATGTTATTATATCAAACACAAAGTGTTTTGATATAATTGTCCATGTTTTACGGTTGCCGCGGATAGCGGCGAGTAAAACGGACGTAAAATTTATATAATATCAGCTTTTGCCGATATTATATAATATTTATATATTGTTTTCAATATTTTTCTGCACGAATGCGGTGAGTAAGTTTACCGCGGCAACAATATCGTTTTTATTTGCCGTCTCGCACGGCGTATGCACGTTTCTTATCGGCACCGAGATACCGCCTGCATATGCTCCGCGCCCGCTTGACTGCACAGCACCCACGTCAGTACCGCCCGCAGTCAGCACGTCGCGCTGAGTGGCAATTCCGTAACGGAAAGCAAGCGCCTCCATCGACTCGATAACCTCTTTTGAGCAGATAACGCTGTTATCGCGCACCTTGATTGCGGCGCCGCCGCCCAGCTTTGTGCCGTAACCCTCGATATCGGGACTGTCAAAAGCGACGGTGACATCAACTGCTATCGCAACGTCGGGACTTATATCAAACCCGCACACCTTTGCGCCGCGAAGACCTACCTCCTCCTGCGAGGTAAAGACGAAGTACACCTCGTTATCAGTCGCGGGCATGCGCTTTATCGTCTCCATAAGCACGTAACAGCCGACACGGTCGTCAAGACACTTTGAAACTATCATATCACCCATTTCAAAGGTATCACCGTCAAAGCGCGCGCTCATGCCGAGGTCGATCTTTTCAAGCGCGCTCTCGCGTGAGTCAGCGCCGATATCGACGTAGCAGTCGGTCATTTTGATATTTTCTTTTTTTGATGAAGTAAACACACCGCGCACGCCGTTTTCAAAGGTGACGTAGCTGTTTTTAAAGTTCAGCGGATTTACACCGCCGACCGCCGACACGCGCACAAAGCCTTTTTCGTCGACAAAGGTCGCAACTATACCGATCTCATCCGTGTGCGCCATCACAAGAATCTTTTTTCCGCTGCCGCGCTTTACTGCAACAAGGTTACCCATAACGTCGGTATATACCTTATCGGCATAAGGTGTTATCTGTGTTTTTATATAGTCGGCAACCTTGTGCTCGTTACCCGAAACACCGTTTACCGATACAAGCTCTTTAATTGAATTTAACATGGTCTGCCTCCCTAAAACTGTTCAAGTATTGCGCGGACAAGGCGCTTTATATTTTCGATATCCTCAAGCGATGCCACACCCATTGCGGTATGGAGATAGCGGACAGCGGCGCTGACCGCGATCGTTGAAACGCCCGCGCCCGTGCGCTGAATTGCAGAAGAATCGTTACCGCCTGCAACCGCCTGCTTTAACTGATATTTTATGCCGTTTTCACGCGCTGCCGCCATTGCAGTCTTCATAAACTCTTTATCGTACACCGTGCCGCCGTCCATAAATGAAAGCACGGGGCCCTTACCTACCGAGCAGACGTTCGATTTATATTTACCGTCACCGAGGTCAGCCGCCGTCGTACCCTCGACCACTATCGAGTAGTCAGGCTTTATGTCAAAGGCGGCACAGCCCGCGCCGATACAGCCTATCTCCTCCATGACCGAAAACACAAAGTAGGTGTCAAACGGCACGTCCTCTTTTATAAGCTCTGTCAGCACCTGACAGCCGATACGGTCGTCAAGCGCTTTTGCGCGGACAAGACCCATGCCGAACTCGGCATAGTCACTGCGAAAGCCGACCACGTCACCGAGCGAAATGTGTCGGAGTGCGTCGTACTTATCCTTCGCGCCGATATCTATATAAAGCTCGTCAACTTTTTTTGCATTGTCGCGCGCATCCTTTTTCTGAAGATGGGGCGCCTGCATGCCGATAACTCCCGGTACCTTGCTTCTGCCGACTGCGACCTGCTTACCGACAAGCGTTCTTGCATCAATACCGCCGACAGTCATAAATTTAAGATAGCCTTCCTCTGTCACGTGGCTTACCACAAGACCCACCTCGTCCATATGCGCCGATATCATAAATGTAGCGGGCGCCGGCTCACGTCCCTGCTTAAAGGCAATGATATTGCCGAGCTTATCCACGCGCGGTGTGACGTAAGGCGAAATTTCATTTATTATCGCGCGGCGGATGTCACCCTCACTGCCCGATGCACCGAAAAGCGAGGTATAGTAACTGAGCAGTTTATTCACGTGTGACACCTCCCCTGTACTCAACGTAGTTCAAAACGAGCTGTGATGCCGTTTTCATATCCTCAAGCGACAGCACCTCACCCGCAGAGTGCATATAGCGCAGCGGAATGGAGATAAGCGCTGTCGGCACGCCCGCGCGGGTAGTTACGATACCGTCGGCATTGGTGCCTGTCCTTCCGTTCATTATCTCAAGCTGATAGGGTATACCGCGTGAACGCGCGCTTGTGATAAGTGTCTGTGTTATATGGCTGTCAAGAATGGGCGACATACCTATCGCGGCGCCGTCCCCCAGCTTTTTACCCTTTTCCGAGTTGGTATAGGGCGATTCACCGAAGGTGACGTCAAGCACGATAGCCTCGTCAGGCTCGATATCAAAAGCCGCCGTCTTTGCACCGTAGCCGCCAAACTCCTCACCCGCAGAAAATACCGCGTAGACGTCAAAGCGGGGACGGACACGGCGCAGAAGGTGCATAACGTCTGCAATGACCGCACAGCTTGCGCGGTTGTCAAAGCTTTTACCCATGACAAGATTATTAAGAAGATCCGAACAGCCTGAGCGAAGCGTTATGAGGTCACCGATATTTACAAGCTGTTTTACAGTTTTTTCGTCGTAGCCGACGTCGATTACCATATCCTTTGCCTTTATTGCCTTATCCGTATCGGCATCCTTTAAAAGATGGGGCGGAAGGGTGGCAACGACACCTGTCAGCGCCCGCTTGCCGAGTACCGTGACGGTCGCGGCGGGAAGCACTTTATCATCGACACCCGCATGGTTTGCAAAGTGGATAAAGCCCTGCTCATCAATATGTGTGACAACAAGACCTATCTCATCGGCATGCGCGTCAAGCATTATTTTAGGAGCGCCCGCGATACCGCAGTATTTTACCGCGATAAGATTACCCGAACTGTCGCGGTAGGTCTTATCCGCAAGCGGCGTTACAATGCGCTCAAGCGAGAGAAGAAGCTCTTCCCTGCCCGACGGCGCAGATTCCGAGCAAAGCTCGAACAGATAGTTTTTTAAATTTTCCATGGTTATAATCCCTTTACAACTTCTATAAAGCGGTCACCGCGCACCTCGAAATTTTTGAATTTATCAAAGCTTGCGCAGGCGGGTGACAAAAGCACGGTATCACCTGACTTTGCATACTCGTAAGCGCGCTTTACCGTCATATCAAAATCATCAATAACAAAGGTGGGAACGTCTATACCGTGCGCCTTCACGCACTCATTTATTTTATCGGCGGTAGCGCCTGTCAGAAAGAGCGCTTTCACGCGGTCCCGACACGCATCCGCAAGCGTATCAAACGGGAGCTTTTTATCGTAACCGCCCGCGATAAGTATCACCTTTTTTTCAAACGAGCGAAGGGTTGCAACGGTACGCGTGGGGGACGAGCCGATAGAATCGTTATAAAACTTAACGCCGTTTTTGTCACACACGTACTCGATACGGTGGCGGACACCGCCGAAATTACGCACGGTATCTACGATAACGTCCTTTGAAACAAGACCGTCTACTGCAAGTATTGCCGCCATATAGTTTTCAACGTTGTGGTCACCGCGAAGAAGGATATCCCCTCTTTCAAGCAGTTTTTCACCGTCTGTCGTATACACGGTGCCGTCTTTATAGTAAACGCCCTCAAGTTCGGGAGTGTCACCGAATGAAAACTGCACCGTTTTTCCGACCGTACGAAGCGGGTTTGTTACTGCGTTGCCGCAGTTTACGACAAGTCTGCCCTTTTCATTCTGATAAAGATATATATTCTTTTTCGCCTCAACGTACTCCTCCATTGACTTATGCACGTCGAGGTGGTTGGGCGAAAGGTTGGTTATTACCGCAATATCGGGGCTTTTACGCATGGTGTGAAGCTGGAAGCTGGAAAGCTCAGCCACGACGATATCGCTTTCCTTTATATCGGGGGTCTGCGGTAAAAGGGGCATACCGATGTTACCGCCGAGGTGGACGGTGTAGCCTGCGCGCTTTAGCATCTCGTAAATTATGCTTGTGGTGGTGGTCTTTCCGTCAGAGCCTGTAACCGCGATTATCTTACAGGGGCAGACGTCAAAGAAAAGCTCCATTTCAGAGGTAAGTTTTGCACCGCGCGCGACTGCCGCCGCAATTGTCGGATGGTCAAAGCGAAGACCGGGGGTCTTTACCACGATATCGCCTGTAAGGTTATCAAGATAGTTATCACCGAGAACAAGGGTGACACCCATTTTCTCAAGCTCATCTGCAATACCGCCGAGTCTTTCACGGCTGTTTTTATCATATGCCGTAACGCACGCGCCCGCGGACGACAGCAGTTTTATAACGGGTGTGTTGGAAATGCCGATGCCGACAACGTCGACCTTTTTTCCCTGCACACTCTCAAGTAATTGTTCAAATTTAGTTTTCATGTCAATTTCTCCCAAAAGACATACTCATAATTATACAGTATATATTATAATATATTAATTTATAATTATCAATAAAATATTTGCTTTTTTGAGCGTGTTGTGATATAATTCTTTGGCAAGTCGGTCAGACGGTCGCCGTATACCTTATTTTTAAGGTGTATGGAGGAAAGTCCGAGCATCACAGAACAGGATAATGGATAACGTCCACCGAGGGTGACCTCCGGGAAAGTGCAACAGAAATAAACCGCTTCGTCGCAGACTCGTCTGCGACGAAGCAAGGGTGGAAAGGCGAGGTAAGAGCTCACCGATTCCTATGGTGACATAGGTCTACTGTAAACCCTATCCGATGCAACACCGACAAGGGTGATGGGCTGTTCGTCCGCTTGAGCCCTGAAGGGTGGCTTGAGGCACGCAGTAATGCGCTGTCCAGATAGATGACCGTCCTCGACAGAACTCGGCTTATCGACCGACTTGCAAACAGT
>JAZPZR010000010.1:0-9875 GCA_045544795.1 Eubacteriales bacterium | reverse complement strand
TCAGGCAATTTTACCATCCCGATAAACTACAATTCAAGCAAAAAACGCGGAAGGCTTTCTTCCGCGTTTTTATTATGCGATTTTCTCAAGTCTTTTATCAAGGAATTTCTGATAGATAAAGTATACAAGCATCCCCAGGGCGATTCCTATAAGCGCGCCGAGAAGCACGTCGGTAAGAAAATGCACGTAGAGGTACATTCTCGAAAAGCCGATAAGCGCCGCGATAATTACAGCGGGTATGCCGTACCGCTTATCAAACATAAATATGACCGTCGCGCACTCTACAGAGGACATGGTATGTCCCGACGGACAGGAATAGCTTGAAAGCGGTTTTATCAGAAGCGCTTCAAGCATTTCGGGGTTTTGCACGTAGGGGCGCTCTCGCGCGATAAGGTTTTTAAGTCCGAGGTTGCCGACGATAAGGCCCGCTATCAGCACCATAGCAAGCATTATACCGCACTTACGCGTCTTTTTAAAAAACAGCATTACCACGGCAATCGCTATCCACAGATACCCCTCGTCACCCAGGTGGGTAATAAACACCATAAGCTTATCGAGTATCGGAAAACGTATCTGCTGAATTGCATCAAGTATTTTGAAATCTATCTCTGTTATCATTCTTTTTCACCCTCCATTACGGGAAGCGTTACTGTAACGGTAGTACCTATGCCAAGTTCCGACTCGATATCAAGGCTTCCGCCGTGCAGACGCACTATCTCATCCGACACGCCAAGTCCTATACCCGAACCGCGCTTTTGCGATGCGCCTTTATAAAACATTTCTTTGATAAAGGGCAGGTCCTCTTTACTGATACCCGAACCGAAGTCCTCGATAATAAAGCTTACCGTTTTATTACCGCCCTCTGTCGTAACGTTGATATCGGCACCTGGGTTAGAATGCTTTATCGCGTTATCAATGATGTTGAAAAACACCTGCTTAAGTCGGTCGGTGTCACCGTTTACCGTACAGCTGTCTACGTTCATATTATAGACAATATTTATCTTTTCACCCTTCGCGCGCTCGCTCATCATAAACACGGTATCCTCAAACTCGGCAATAATGTCGACAGGAACGGGAGAAACGGTAAGTCTGCCGCTTTGCATACGCGACATATCAAGCATTTCCTCTACCATTTTGGAAAGCCTGTTAGTCTCACTATTAATTATCGTAACACCGCGGTGATACAGCTCGTCAAGGCTGTCGTCCGCCATCATAGTTTCACTCCAGCCTCGGATGGCGGTGATAGGAGTACGAAGCTCATGCGATATCTGCGAAATAAAGTCGTTTTTGACCTTCTGCGAGTCGGTAAGCTCATCTGCCATGTGGTTGATGTTACGGCACAGCTGACCTATCTCGTCATTATCGGTATACTGCGTAATTCTGTTTGACATGTTGCCCTTTGCGATATCGAGCGCAACGTCGTTTATCTGATTTACGGGAATAACGATTGATTTTATAAAGTAGATACCCGACGCGGCGGTGATCGCAACAAACAAAAAGCCTACAGCGCCGATTATCCAGTAAAAAATATTAAGCATGTCCGTAAGGTTTTCAAGCGAGGATATCATACGCACGGTACCGCACACCTCACCGTCGGTATTGTGCACAGGCACTGCAATTGACATGATAAGCTCGTTTGTTCCCTCGCGCTCGCCCTTCCACATGGAAATCTTGCCGCTTCTTGCATCAATGACCTCAGGCGATGCCGAAAGCTCGCTTACTGCAAAGCCTGTTGACGAAAACACCTTTTTGCCCGACAGGTTGGACACCTGAAGCTCCATGATATTACCTCTGTCAAAGTCACTGACAACAAGCTGTGCGCAGGTGGTGAAATCACGGTACTGCGGGTAAACGAAGGTGTCAAAATACCACGCGGTACTCTCCGCCTCAGTCCTCAGCGTGTTTTTTGCCGAGGTCTCGTAAAAGTTTGTGACAAAGACCGAAATTATGATACAGGCAAAAAGCACGATGGCAAGCACGGGCGAAAACACATTCACTATCCATCTGTAAGTAATGCCCGACAGGTACTTTGTTTTTATATCAAGCGCAATTTTTTTGATTTTAAGAAGGTATTCACGCATGGCTTATTCGTTACCCCATCTGTAGCCGTAGCCCCACACCGTCTGTATATATGCAGGCTGTGAAGCATCGTCCTCTATTTTTATACGCAGACGGCGGATGTTAACGTCAACTATCTTATGCTTATCACCCGCAAAGCTGTCACTCCACACGCTTTTGAATATCTCCTCACGCGAGAAGGCATCGCCCGCATTTTCCATAAACAGCTTGATAAGCTGATACTCCACCTGAGTAAGCTCCACCTTCTGTCCGTTTTTTGTAAGCTTTCTGCTTTTTGTATTGAGAATAAAGGGTCCGTACTCAAGCTCGTTGGCGGGCTTTTCGGGGGTTGCGCCCTTCATCATCTGCACGCGTCTGTAAAGACTGTCGACACGCACGATAAGCTCAAGCGGCGAAAAAGGCTTTGCAACGTAGTCGTCAGCGCCGTTCATAAGACCTGTGACCTTATCATTCTCCTGCGCCTTTGCGGTGAGCATGATAATGCCTATCTTCTGATTTGACGCACGTATCTTTTTACACACCTCAAAGCCGTCAATGCCGGGAAGCATTACGTCAAGCACTGCAATATCGGTATCGGGATTGGCATCAAAAAGCCTCAGCGCCTCCTCGCCTGTGTCCGCCTCAATTATATCGTAGCCCGCGCGTGAAAGGTTGAGCACCACAAAATCGCGGATAGATTTTTCATCTTCAAGAACAAGTATTTTTTTCATCAGCCCACTCCTAATCAAGTAATTTGAATAACTTTTTGAATTTTGTAATATCCACTCTGAATTCTTCCGAAAGACCCTCTGCCACCCGCTCGCGATAAGCATAGACGTTTTCGCCCTGCTCCGCGACGGATATCCAGCCCTGATTCTTTATATCGTCGGAAAATTCCTGATGCGAGAAAACGCGTACCGAAAACATGGGGATATTGCCCTCCTCTGCCAGCTGATAAAAATGTATCTGTCTGTCAGATGCCGTATCCTTTTGCACGGTTATCTTATCCGTCCACGCATCGTCAAGCTGTAAAATGAATTTTTCATTCGAGCTTGTATACGCATTCATTATCTTTGACGTGTCCTTTACGTTATACCACTCGATATAATAAAGAGTCTCCGTCTTATCACCTACGGTATACGAGGGGAATGCGCGTTCAAGCGGAATATCGGGAATACCGTCACTGTTTACGTCTGTCGCAACTATCGGACTGTTGCGGGTGGAGATCGCGCCGTAAGCAGAGGTCACGTTTGAAATGTCGTTTTTTTCGTTTACAGTTAAAAGCTCAGTCGTAAAATGCATGCTTTCAAGCTGTTCGTCGATATATATGACGTCGTTATCACCCACGCGCGCGGTTGCGACCGTAAGTATTGCAGAGACAGAGTTATTGAGAGATGCCGTGCCCATGACACCGACCGACTTGCCCTGCTTACCGACAAGTGTTGCGCTTGCCGTCTTACCCGTGGTATTTCGCGAAAGTGTTACGAGGGTCTTGCCGAACACGATGATATTACTGTACATGCCTGTATAAAGGCTTTCTATCTTTGCGTTGTCACCGTAGTTATACACCTCAAGCGCCTTTTCATCGCCCTGAAGGTACTGCCAGCCGATAATTATCTCACGCGTGCCGTCGGAATCGTAATCAAAAAAGTTGACAACGTCTATTGCGGCGGCAGACTGACTGTGCGACATGCTCTGCGCCTTCCACTCACCCTTTATCCGCTCAAGAACGGTAAAGCTGACCTTTTTATCCTGCCCTGTCGTGTAAAAGCAAAGCGCCTCGTTTTCACCGTCACCCGTAAGGTCAATAGAGATTATCGCATTCTGATAATCGCCCGTCTTGGGGTAGACAAGCGAAAAGCTGTCACCGACTGCGGCGGCAAGCGCTTTTTGTATCTGCTGATTTGCAACGTTCATCTGCGGCGGGGTGAGAAGCGTATCAGTATCAAACCGCGCGATATTACATGAACTGAGCGACAGGCAGAGAAGTATTAAAATCGTAACAAGTCTTATTTTTTTCATAGCTGTAAAATTCCCTCGGCAGCCTTGATAACACCGAGTCTGCCGCTTTCAAAGGTAAGACCGCCCTGCAAAAATGCAAGGTATGGCTCTCGTATCGGACCGTCTGCAGAAAGCTCAATTGACGCGCCCTGCACAAATGCGCCCGCCGCCATTATTACCTCGTCAGAATAGCCGGGCATTGCATAAGGCACAGGTACAACGTAGCTGTCTATCGGCGCGCCTGCCTGAATGCCCTCGCAGAATTTTATGAGCTTATCGGCGCTTTGGCAGGCAACCGTCTGTATTATATCGTAGCGGGGCTCGTTCGGGCGGGGGTTTACGCCAAAGCCCATCTCTGAAAAGAGTGACGCCGCATAGCTTGCGGTCTTGAGCGCCTGCGCAACGGTATGGGGCGCCATGAAAAAGCCCTGGAAAAAGTCTGAAAGATATTCACCTGTCGCGGCGCTCTCACGTCCTATACCGGGGCAGGTCAGTCTGTAAGCACATTTTTCCACGCACTCTTTTTTGCCCGCGATATATCCGCCTGTTTTGGCAAGTCCGCCGCCCGCGTTCTTTATAAGCGAGCCGACCATGAGGTCAGCGCCGTAATATACAGGCTCATGCTTTTCACAAAATTCACCGTAGCAGTTATCCACCATGACGTAAACGTCGGGACGTATACCCTTTACAAACGCAGTTATCTCCCCTATCTCTTCGGAAGAGAGCGTTTTTCTGTCAAGATAGCCCTTTGACTTTTGTATAAATACAAGCTTTACCGATTTGTCCTCAAGCGCGTTTGCTATCGCGATCTTATCAAAGGTGCTGTTTTCAAAGGGTATCTCCTTATAGCCGATACCGTACTCCTTAAGACTGCCTACGCCCTCGTTTATGCCGATAACGTCATAGAGCGTATCATAAGGACTGCCCGTGACGGAAAGCATGGTATCCCCCGTGCGAAGCATACCGAAAAGAGCGACGGTCAGCACGTGCGTACCCGATACGAACTGCGGGCGCACCAGCGCATCCTCACACTCAAACGCACGGGCATACACACGGTCAAGCACCTCGCGGCCGGGGTCGGTATAGCCGTAGCCTGTCGAGCCGTGAAGGTGGTTTTCGCTCACCCTCTCCTCCGCAAAAGCCGAAAGCACCTTCTCTGTGCAGTAAAGCGATATTTCATCTATTCTTTCAAAATCCGCGCGCGCAGACTCAAGCGCCGCACGGTCAAGCAATTTCATCTGTTCTGTCATTTTATCACCCTGTATATTTATAATATTTTATTATACTATTATACAAAAATAATGTCAAGGTATAGACTAATCGGATTTTCTGTGTTATAATCAAATAAATTTATCATGGAGGAATATGGCATGAAGAAAAACGTTCTTGCATATGATTTCGGTGCATCAAGCGGAAGAGCTATGCTCGGTACACTCGAAAACGGTAAGATCTCTATTGAAGAGATCCACAGATTTGCAAATGACCCCGTTACAGTGGGTGATACATATTATTGGGATATACTCCGTCTTTTTCATGAGATAAAATGCGGTCTTATCAAGGCGAAGGAGTATGAAGGTTACGAGTCGATAGGTATTGACACGTGGGGTGTTTCCTTTGGCGTTATCGACAAAAACGGCAGACTCATGAACAACCTCATTCACTACCGCGACCTCGCTTTTGACGATGCCAAGTCAAGATTTTTAAAGGACTATCCTTTTGACAAGCTGTACGAGGTGACAGGTATACAGGAGCTTCCCTTCAACACGGTCTTCCAGCTCTTTTCGCTCAAGGAGACCGCGCCCTACGTTATTGACAACGCGGGAAAGATAATTCTTATTGCAGACCTGTTCAACTACTTCCTTACAGGAGTAAAATCGGCTGACTATACAATGGCATCCACCACAGCTCTTATCGACGTAAATACGCGTGATTGGAGCGGTGAGTTATTTGACAGACTCGGTATTGACAAAGAACTTATGTGCGATATCGTGATGCCCGGTACCGTTATCGGCGAGCTTTCGGACGACATATGTGACGAGCTAATGGTGAAAAAGGCAAAGGTGGTATCAGTCGCATCGCACGACACGGCATCCGCAGTTATCGCAGTGCCGACAAACGACAAAAACGTCGCATACATCAGCTGCGGTACGTGGAGTCTGTTCGGAACAGAGCTTGACACACCCAACACCTCGGACGAGGCGAGATGCGCCAACTTTACAAACGAGGGCGGCTATAACGGTTCTATACGTTTTCTTAAAAACATCATGGGTCTGTGGCTTATTCAGGAATCGCGCAGACATTGGGCGAGAATGGGTGAAAACTACAGCTTTGCAGAGCTTGAAAAAATGGCGCTTGAGGTAGAGCCGTTTGAGAGCATTATCGACGTTGACGATCCCCGCTTTTCACCGCCGGGTGACATGCCCGGACGGGTGCGTGACTACTGCCGCGAGACAGGACAGAAAGTTCCTGAAACCGTGGGCGAGGTCATGAGATGTATCTACTGCTCACTCGCGCTCAAGTACCGCGAGACGTTTGAAAACATGCAGAAGGTATGCGGTAAGGAGCTGGGTGCCATACACATGGTCGGCGGCGGTATAAAAGATACTCTTCTTTGCCGTCTTACAGCTTCTGCCTGCGGTGTACCCGTAAAAGCAGGTCCTGTCGAGGCAACCGTTATAGGCAATATCGCAACGCAGTTTATGGCGCTCGGTGATATCAAGGACATAAACGAGGCAAGAGATATCATCGCGGCATCCTTCCCTGTTACAGAGTATCTGCCTGAAGATAAAGAGCTTTTTGACGCAGGCTACGAGAAATATAAGTCTGTAAAGAAATAACGTATTGACAAAAGCGGATAAGTACAGTATAATGAATTTATCTATGGATAGAGGCGCGGAGGCGATGATGTTTTCGGTAGTCGGCAGACGGTGACTGAAAGCGGGGGCAAGTCCGCCGAATCGGGATATCGGGCACGGTGTTCCGGTGGCGCTATGGGGAACACCTGTAGCTCTCTTTGCAAAGTCTTGCATTGGCGCTATCTTGCAGTACAGGTATTTTATGTATCGGTAAGGCTATAGCGTCTTACCGATATTTTTTATGTAAAGGAAAGAGAAAAAATGAGTAACGTTTTGGAAATCGGCGGAGTAAAGGCTACCGACCTTGTAAACAAGCTCGGCACACCGCTTGTTGTTTACGATGAGGGCGAGCTTGAAAAAAGACTTAACCTTTTTAAATCAAGCTTTGTTCATCCTGATTTTGAAACGCAGATAATATACGCAAGCAAGGCGTTCTCCTGCACCGAGATGTTAAAGCTTGTCAAAAACGCAGGCTGCGGTCTTGATTCGGTGTCGGGCGGTGAGCTCGCGCTTGCAGAGCATATCGGCTTTCCGATGGAGGAGGTCGTGTTCCACGGCAACAACAAAACTCCAAAGGAGATACGTCAGGCAATAAACGCGGGTGTCGGCTACATCATAATCGACGGTGTTATGGAAGCGGACGAGATAATAAAAGCATCGGATGAGCTTGGAAAAGATATCAAGGTGCTTATCCGCATAAACCCCGGTATTTCGGCTGACACACACAAGTATATCATTACGGCGGACATTGACTCCAAGTTCGGTATTTCCATTTACGAGTATGACGCAGTTATCAAACTGATAGAAAAAATAAAGGCATCGGCACACGTCAAGTTTGACGGTCTGCACATTCATATAGGAAGTCAGATCTTCGGAACAGATCCGTTTGTTGCAGGTGTAGAAACCATCGCAAAGTACATAGCAAAGGTAGAAAAAGCGGGACACCCCGTAAGAGTGCTTGACCTTGGCGGCGGTTTTGCGGCGGCATACGTTGATACAGACAAGCCTGAGCCGCTTTCTGAGGTGTGTGCAAAGATTCTCGAATCATGCGCCATATGCAAGCGTCTGCTTGAGCTTTCTTACGAAAAGGTTATGATAGAGCCGGGCAGAAGCATGGTTGCCGAGGCAGGCACGTCACTCTACACGGTCGGCTACAACAAGACGACCGCAAACAAAAAATACGTGTTTGTTGACGGCGGTATGTCGGACAACATAAGACCTGCGCTTTACGGCGCGCTCTACCGCTGTGCGCTCGCTAACAGAATGGATGATGAGTGCGTTGAAACCGTGACTGTCGCGGGCAAGTGCTGTGAAAGCGGAGATATACTTATCGAAAGCACTCCCCTGCCGAAAGCAGAGCCGGGTGACATTCTTGCGATGTTTACAACGGGCGCTTACGGCTACAGCATGGCAAGTAACTACAATAAGCTCGGTCTTCCCGCGGTATGCTTTGCAAAGGACGGAAAAGCAAGGCTCGTCATAAAGCGTCAGAGCTTTGAGGACATGTGGGCGCTTGATACAGATATTGAATTATAAAAAGGAGAAAATACAATGGATATTAGAGGACTTAAAGGCTCGATAGTAGCACTCGTAACACCCTTTAACGCTGACGGCAGCGTCAACTTTGACAAGCTCGGCGAGCTTATTGAATTTCATATTGAAAACAAGACTGATGCGCTTCTGATACTCGGTACGACAGGCGAATCTTCGACAATGTCGCACGAAGAGGACGATGCGGTCTGCGAATACACTGTAAAGCGCGCGGCAGGCAGGATCCCCGTTATTGCGGGCAGCGGTTCAAACTGCACAGAGACCATGCTTGAAAAGAGCCTTCGTTACGAGGCGCTCGGCGCTGACGGTCTGCTCGTTATCTCACCCTATTACAACAAGGCAAACGACGAGGGTATGTACCGCCACTTCAAAACTGTTGCAGATGCCGTAAATATCCCGCTTATCCTTTATAACGTACCCGGACGTACAGGCTGCAGTATCTCCGAAAACGTTATTGCAAGACTTAAGGACCACCCCAACGTTATGGGTATAAAGGAAGCATCGGGCAACATCAGCTTTGCCGCAAAGATCGCAAAGCATCTGTCAGACGATTTCGTTATGTACAGCGGTAACGACGATATGATAGTACCCATGATGTCACTGGGCAGTGCAGGTGTTATTTCGGTGCTTGCAAACTGTATGCCGAAGGAAACTCACGATATGGTATTTTCATATATAAACGGCGATACGGCGGCTGCTACAAAGTTACAGCTCGACCTGCTCGATTTTATAAACGACCTGTTTATTGAGGTTAATCCCATCCCTGTAAAAGAGGCAATGAACCTTATGGGCATGAACGTCGGCGGCTACAGACTACCCTTGTGTGAAATGGCAGACGGCAACCGCGAAAAGCTTAAAAAATCAATGATGGGCGTAGGCCTTATAAAATAATATCAACGGTGCGGGACTTCTTTAAAGGAAGCTCCGCACTTTTATTTGCCGGTTTTGTTAAATTGATTAGTTGTATTGACAAACCAAAGTTAAAGGTGATATAATAACAAAGTATATTTATACATATACTTTTGTTTGTTAAAATTTAATTAAAGGAGGTAAATACAATGACAAACAAAACAACAAAAAGAGCATTATTTACAAGTGTAATGTCACTTATCATTTGTGTAGTAATGCTCATGGGCACAACTTTTGCATGGTTTACAGATTCTGTAGTATCAGGCAGAAATAAAATTGTTGCCGGTAATCTTGACGTCGTTCTTGAGTATAAAACTCCCGATTCTACCGATTGGGAAGAAGTAAAGAGCGATACTGTTCTTTTTGGTGAGGACTCTCTTTGGGAGCCCGGTCACACAGAGGTTGTTGCTCTTCGTATCAGAAATGCAGGTACAAGTCGGATCGTAGCCATGTCGTTCTGTGAGCCAAGGAGTTGACTATAAAGCTTGTCTTCCTAAGACA
>JAZPZR010000009.1:0-5537 GCA_045544795.1 Eubacteriales bacterium | reverse complement strand
CCCAGCATCTTTTAACCATATCCATATTATCACACTTTCAGTAAACTGAGCATAGAAATATAATCATCGGGCTGACAGCTTCTTTCCCCAAAGCGCTCTCCCGCCATACGACCGCAGGTATTGTGAAGCGTAACTGCACAGATCGCGCTGTCTTTAACAGACAAGCCTTGTGAAATAAAAGATGCGAGCATACCCGCCAAGACATCCCCTGACCCGCCTTTTGAAAGAGCAGAACAGGGTCTGTCAAGCTTATACTGATTGCCTTCAGGGTCACAAATAACAGTAAAACTGTCTTTTAACACTGTGAAGCAATTATGCTTTACACAGAAGTCTTTTAAAATTTCATTGCGTTTTTCCTTGATTTCCGCTATAGAAAGACCGCAAAGACGAGAAAATTCACCAAGATGCGGTGTAAGTATTGTAGGCTTTTCTCTTTCCAACAAAGAAAGCTTTAAAGAAAGCGCAGAAATACCGTCACCGTCGATAACCGCGGGTAAAGGTAACGACAGCACGTCAGACACAGTCCTGAGCGCGTTATCGTTAAAGCCGAGACCGCACCCGCAAAGCACGGCGTTTACCTTGCGGTGCATTATTCGCTCCGCAACATCTTCATCACAAATGCAACCGCCGACAGATTTAAGAGGCTCAATCACCGCGCCGTTTATTTTAGATGCAAAAGCGTTATAAATAGCATCGGGAATAAACGATACGGCAATACCTACACCGCAGCGCAATGCAGACTGAGTTGCAAAATATGCCGCACCCTGATAACAAAGCGAGCCTGCAACAATTGCAAGCGTACCAAAATCGCCCTTATGCGTATTATCCGCCCGTGACGGCAGCAATGTATTAAATTCGTTGCCCTGCAATTCTATCATTCAAAAAACTTTCCGCGAAGAGTTGTCTTGAAATTTTCACACATTCTCTCATCAGGCTCAAAAAAGATACATACGTTTTTTCCTGTTTTATCATAGCCTGCAATAAAATAGTAGTCGTTTGCCGTCTGCGAAATAAGTGAAAGCTTTTTTGAATACGGCTTATTAAGTGCGGATGCATGTGCTTTATCGTTTACTCTTGCAACGATTTCTGCTTTTGACAGAGGCATTGTAACAAGCTCACGGCGTTTTGATTTATTGATTATCTTTGCAAAACGAATCTCATCATCAACAAGCGTATACTCCCACTCAACGTAAAAACGGCAGAAGATTTTATATGCAACATAGTACAAAACCGCACATACAAGGCAGGAAAGACCCACAAGCATAAAATTGCGGTTTGTTGCCGAATAGATCATTGTTACAAGATAGGTTCCGAAAAGAATAGGAATCATACAGCTTACAAAACAAAGTGCATGATCTTTAAGATTATTTTTTCTCGCAACTGCAATCTCAATATATTTTTCCATTGTAATCACTCCTTAGTATATTGATGATAACATATATCAATTACATTTTCAAGGAAAACTATTGCAATTAATAATATTATATGCTATTATATTTAGGTGGTAAATTGCGTCCCATCCCTATTGGGATGGGATTTTATGTTAATAAAGGAGATGAACCAATGAAGGAAAAGCTTGGTGAAATAAAGCTTTCGGCGCTTCAGTGCATTGCTGAAAGCGACGGTCTTGCAACGCTTGAGGATATCAGAATCCGTTTTCTTGGTAAAAAGGGTGAGCTTACTGCCGTTCTTCGCGGTATGGGCGGACTTTCTGCTGAGGAACGTCCTGTTGTCGGTGCGCTTGCAAATGAGGTAAGAGCAGCAATTGAGGCTGCTATTGATGAGAAAAAAGACACTCTCAGCCGCGCACTCGCTGAAGCAAAGCTCAAAGAGGAAACGATCGACGTTACAATGCCCGGTAAAACACAGCCTCTCGGCAAACAGCATCCGCTTACCAAGGTGCTTGAGGAGATGAAGGAGATATTTATCGGTATGGGCTTCCAGGTTGCGTCAGGTCCTGAAGTGGAGTACGACAGATATAACTTCGAAGCACTCAATATGCCAAAGGATCACCCCGCGCGTGATACACAGGATACCTTCTACATAACAGAAAATATACTTCTCCGTACACAGACGTCTCCCGTACAGGTTCACGTTATGGAGACAAGCGAGCTTCCCATTAAAATCATTGCTCCCGGACGTGTTTACCGTTCAGACGAGGTTGATGCAACGCACTCTCCCCTCTTCCATCAGATGGAGGGTCTTGTAATTGACAAAAACATCCGTATGAGTGACCTTAAAGGTACGCTTGACCTTTTTGCAAAGCGTCTTTACGGCGAGGATACCGTTACACGTTTCAGACCGCATCACTTTTCATTCACAGAGCCTTCTGCTGAAATGGATATCCGTTGCTTCTCTTGCGGCGGCAAAGGCTGCCGTCTCTGCAAAGGCGAAGGTTGGATAGAAATTCTCGGCGCGGGCATGGTACACCCCAAGGTACTCCGCAACTGCAACATAGACCCTGACGTTTACAGCGGTTTTGCATTTGGTATGGGTGTTGAAAGAATCGTTATGAGAAAGTACGGTATCAGCGATTTACGTCTCTTATTTGAAAACGACAAACGTTTTCTCGATCAGTTCTAAGGAGGATATACGGCATGAATTTATCTACAAATTGGCTTAACGACTATGTAAAAATCAATACCGACCCCAGAACTTTTGCAGAGAAAATGACAATGTCAGGTTCAAAGGTAGAGGTGTTTGACAACTATAAAAATCACATTGAAAACGTTGTTGTCGGTAAAATTCTTAAAATTGAAAAGCATCCCGATGCTGAAAAGCTTGTTGTTTGTCAGATCGATGCAGGTGTAGGCCGCGACCTTCAGATCGTTACGGGCGCATCGAACGTTTTTGAAGGCGCAATCGTTCCCGTCTGTCTTGACGGTGCGGTATTACCCAGCGGTACAAAAATCAAGACAGGTAAGCTTCGCGGTGTCGTTTCGGAAGGTATGCTCTGCTCACTCGGTGAGCTTGGTCTTACCTCACATAACTTCCCCGATGCAATCGAGGATGGTATTTTTATAATAAACTTTCCCTGTGAGATAGGAGCAAGCATTGTTGATGCTATCGGCTTTGACGATGAGGTGTATGAATTTGAGATCACTCCCAACAGACCCGACTGTCTTTCAGTTATCGGTCTTGCAAGAGAGGTTGCGGCAACGTTTGACCTTCCCTTTGAAAAGCACGTATCTGAATATAAAGAATCAACGGATGACAGTATTGAAAACTATCTCAGCGTAACTGTTAAAAACACAGAGCTTTGTCCGAGATATACTGCACGTGTTGCTAAGAATATCAAAATTGAGCCTTCACCCGCATGGCTCCGTCAGAGACTTCATGCTTGCGGTGTAAGACCGATAAATAATATAGTTGATATCACAAACTACGTTATGCTTGAATACGGTCAGCCGATGCATGCTTTTGATTACAGATGTCTTGACGGTAATGAGATTATTGTAAGAAATGCGGAAGACAACGAAGTGTTTAAGACACTTGACGATCAGGACAGAAAGCTTGATTCAAGCATGCTTGTAATTGCCGACGCACATAAAAGTGTTGGTATTGCGGGCGTTATGGGCGGCGCCAACAGTGAAATTACCGAAAATACAAAAATGATCGTTTTTGAGTCGGCAAACTTCAACGGCGCAAACATCAGAAAGACGTCTAAAAAGCTTGGTATGCGTACCGACGCTTCTTCTAAGTTTGAAAAAGGTCTTGACCCATGTCTTACAATGTCAGCGCTTGACAGAGCGTGCGAGCTTGTTGAAATGCTTGGCGCAGGTGAAATAGTAAGCGGCGTTATTGACATAAACAATGACACACGCGAAAGACGCGTTATTTCGCTTGATACAGATTGGGTAAACAAATTTCTCGGAACTGATATTTCAAAGGATTACATGGTAAAAGCACTTGAAAATCTTGAGTTTACCGTTGACAGCGCGCTTAACGTTACAGTCCCCAGCTTCAGAGACGACGTTGAGGAAAGAGCTGACCTTGCCGAAGAGATCGTTCGTCTTTACGGCTATGATAACATACCCACAACTCTTGTTAACATGGAAACTACTCAGGGTATGCTTACACCGAAGCAGACACTTACAAAGAAGATAAACGAGACACTTATTGCGCTCGGCGCTTCTGAGATACTCACCTACTCTTTTGTAAGTCCCAAGATCTACGACAAGCTCCACTATGCTAAAGATGATATCAGACGCGATAGTGTTGTAATATCCAATCCGCTTGGTGAAGATACAAGTATCATGAGAACAACTTCAATCGCATCAATGATGCAGGTGCTCTCACTCAACTACAACAACAGAAATGAATCTGTATGCATGTATGAGCCTGCAACTGTATATATTAAAAAGGGTGATATTAACACACTGCCCGAGGAAAAGGTTGAATTTTGTATCGGTGCATACGGTGCGCAGTACGATTTCTTTGCACTCAAGGGTATTGTTGAGCAGACACTTGATGCAGTCGGCATAAACGGTTGCAGATATATTGCACAGGCAAACAACCCTACCTTCCATCCCGGAAGAACAGCCGATATCGTCAAAGATGACGTTGTTATCGGTACAGTCGGTGAAATTCACCCCGAGGTATGTGAAGAATTTGGCATGAACACAAAGGCTTACGTTGCTGTTCTTGATTTTAATTCGATTTTTGAAAACTGCAACACTGTCAAAGAATACAAGCCTCTTCCCAAGTTCCCCGCAACAACACGCGACCTTGCTGTGCTTTGTCCCAAGAGTGTTACAATGGCTGAAATCGTTGATATTATCGAAGACAAGTCAAAGGGTATTCTTGAAAGCGTAAAGCTGTTTGACGTATACACAGGCGCACAGGTTCCCGACGGTTTTGTAAGCCTTGCATTCGCACTTGTTTTCAGAGCAGCTGACAAAACGCTCAGCGATGATGAAATTGACGTTAAAATCAATAAAATCATCAAAGCGCTTGCGCAAATCGGTGCGGAAATCAGAAGTTAAAATAATTTTACAATTTTTTTCTTGTAATAATCGTTATTTTGTTTTAAAATATATGTAGACTATTTGAAAGGTGGTATTGTAAAAAATGGTAGACAAGAACACAATACAGTATAGCATCAGAAAAGAGAACGAGCTTCAGATGAAGGAAGTTCTTACAACTGTTTACGATGCGCTTAAGGAAAAGGGATACAATCCGCTTAATCAGATAGTTGGGTATATTTTGTCGGAAGACCCGACGTATATCACAAACCACAATAATGCACGCGCACTTATAAGAAAGCTTGACCGCGATGAATTATTACACGTTATTGTAAAGTTTTATCTTGATAACTAAATTCATAAGGACACTTCAAAACGAAGTGTCCTTTTCTTTTATGCATATTAAAAAGGAGTTCGGTATAACCGAACTCATCAGAGTGTCAAAAAACCATTCTTTTAATTTGACACTCTGATGTGACTTTCAAAAAAGAGTGCAGATTTCGTGAACTCGCGCTCGTCGGCGTACAATGGTACGGTAGAGAGCGAGTTCGGGGGAAGTGAAGAAATCCCATG
>JAZPZR010000008.1:0-4332 GCA_045544795.1 Eubacteriales bacterium | reverse complement strand
GGATAATATCCTCCCCTACTACCCCTCCGTCTTTTGTCGCACACGACAAAATCCACCTCCCCTGACAAGTGGAGGCAAGGGTGTAATCCTTTTCTTCACGGTCTGTGCCTTTTTTGACAGTCTCTAAAATTGCCACACGCTTGTGTGGCAATTATTTATTTATAAACTTCGGGCGGTTCATATTCCTGAAGAGGTGCAATAAAGCCCGCTTTATCAAGCTCTGCCATTATGGCATCAAGCATCTCGTCACTCTCAGCCTCAACTGTGTGATAATGGTACCCGCTTGTAGCATTTGACAAAAGGCTTGACTTACCGCTTTTGATATCGCTTAAAAAGTTTTTGATATCAAGGCGGGACTTGATATTCATATTTGCGCGTACGGTGCCGTAGCTTCTATGGTAAATAAAAACGTCAATGACAGTACCGCCCATATCGACAATAAGATTCAGTTCTTTTTCCACGTCGTCTTCTGTGTGGCGAACTTTAAGCACACGTCTGTGTGCAGAATTTTCTGTCATACGGTAACCGCGGGCAAAGGACAGTATATCATTACCTGCCATGCGCAAAAGCGCAATATCCTGAACAATAACCTGACGGCTGACACCGAAGTTTTTTGCAAGTGTTGCCGCCGAAACGGGAGCGGTTGAGGCAAGTAATATTTTAATTATCTCGCTTCGTCTTGTATCTCCGTTCATATTATCCTCCATTATACCGCATGAAGATTTTTAAGTGAAAGGTCAAGTATGGGAGAAGAATGTGTGAGCGCACCGCTTGAGATAAAGTCTACACCGAGATCTGTAAGGCGGGCAATATTCTCGCGAGTCACGTTACCCGACACCTCTACCTCTGCCCTGCCGTCAATATACGCCATTGCTTCTTTTATTTCATCGTGGCTCATATTATCAAGCATGATTATGTCGGCGCCGTTATCCACAGCCTCTTTTACCATATCAAGATTTTCGACCTCGATCTCGATTTTGCGGACAAACGGAGCATATGCTTTTGCACCGAGAATTGCCTCTTTTACGCCGCCTGCGGCACCGATGTGATTATCCTTTAAAAGCACACCGTCAGAAAGATTGTAGCGATGGTTTTTTCCACCGCCTATACGCACCGCATATTTTTCAAAAATACGGTTGTTCGGGGTTGTCTTTCTTGTATCAAGAAGCGTCGTACGGGTACCTTTTAAAAGGTCTGCAACCTTTCTTGTATAGGTAGCAATGCCGCTCATTCTCTGAAGGTAGTTAAGCGCCGTACGCTCACCGCAAAGAAGGGCACGGATATCTCCGTAAACTTTGGCAATAAGCTGCCCGTTTTTGACTTCATCGCCGTCTTTTGCAAAAAACTCAACGCGCACATCCTTATCGACAAGCGTAAAAGTACGCTCAAACACCTGCAGGCCGCAGATGATACCGTCCTCTTTACATATGAGGTCAACCTCGCCTGCCTTCGCTTCGGGCATTACGCTGTTAGTCGAAACATCCTCACTTGTTATATCCTCACGAAGTGCGCTGAGTATAAGCGGATCTACCTGTAATTTTAACGTAACCTGATCAAACATTATGTATTCTCCTTTATTTTGTAAGATTTGTCATTCTGTCAATTTCGCGTCTCACAGCATAGCTGTACTCTTTTTCAAGCGCTTTTGCATCTCTGTACACAGATAAGTCTATGTTATTAAAAAGACCGTCGGGCGCTCTGACGCTGTCACGCGATGACATATGTAATGCCGCGCGCTTTGCAAACACAAGGCTTTCAAGAAGTGAGTTGCTTGCAAGTCTGTTTTTACCGTGTACGCCGTTACAAGCCGTCTCACCTATTGCATAAAGTCTGTCCATCGACGTATTGCCCTGCTTATCTATTTCAACACCGCCCATAAAGTAGTGCTGGGCAGGTACGACCGGAATACATTCTTTAAACACGTCGTAGCCCGCCTGTCTGCAATGCTCAACTATGTTCGGAAAATGCGTCTTAAGCTCATGCTCGGGAATAGTCCTAAGATCCTCCCACACAAAATCAGTACCGTCGCGTTCCATCTGATTCCGTATCTCTTTTGTGAGAAGGTCGCGCGGCAACAGCTCGTCAACAAAGCGCTCCATATTTTTATTATAAAGCTTTGCGCCTTCACCGCGCACAGACTCGGAAATAAGAAAGCACCTGTCCTCTGACTTGCCTGTGTACAGGGTTGTAGGATGTATCTGAACGTAATTTACGTTTTTAAGCTTTATACCGTGCTTTAAAGATATGGCAAGCGCATCCCCTGTCAGATGGCGGTAGTTTGTAGAGTGACGGTAAAGACCGCCGACACCGCCGCAGGCAAAAACAGTACACTCAGCCTCAACAGTCTCAATTTCCCCGCTTGCATTACGGATAATGCCGCCGTAGCAGACACCGTCTTTTTCAACGATATCTACAAGCGTTGTGTTTTCTATAATCTCAATATTATCAAACGTTTTTGCATATTCATAGAGTTTAGAGGTGATCTCTTTTCCCGTTATGTCCTTATGGAAAAGAATCCGCTTTCTCGAATGCGCGCCCTCTCTCGTATACGCAAAGGTACCGTCCCCATGTCTTTCAAACTCAACACCGCAGTTTACAAGGTCGTCTATAACCTCGCGAGAAGAGTTTATCATTATCGAAACGCTTTCACGGTCATTTTCGTAATGACCCGCTTTGACGGTATCTTCAAAAAAGCTGTCAAAGTCATTATCGTCACGCATTACGCATATACCGCCCTGCGCAAGATACGAATCACTGCTCTCAACGTCCGACTTTGTAATAACGGTAACCTTTTTATCACGCGGCAGATTGACAGCACAGTAAAGACCTGAACAGCCGCTGCCGACAATAAAAACATCAGTTTTCATGGTTATTACCCCCTTAACAGATGTATTTTAACATATGACAAGACACATGTCAATTCTTTTGTATATATTGACAGTTGTAAGTATATGATTTATAATATTATAAAATTCAGCGGAGGAAGACCCATGCTTACAACGACTTTTTTACAACAGGAAATACTGCGTCTAAAAAAAGAAAAGGATTTTTGTATTCTTGCTCATGCATATCAGACGCATGATATATTAGAGGTTGCCGACTTTGTAGGTGACTCATTCGGGCTCAGTGTACAGGCAAAAGGTGTACCGCAAAAAAACATTCTCATGTGCGGTGTGCGTTTTATGGCAGAGACTGCAAAGATACTGTCGCCCGATAAAAAGGTGTTTTTATCACATTCAATGGCAGGATGTCCCATGGCGGAACAAATGACGGTCGGACAGATACGTGAATTAAAAAAGCAAAACCCCGGCGTGCCTGTCGTTGCATACATAAACACTACCTCTGAGCTTAAAACCGAGTGCGACGTTTGCGTCACATCTGCATCTGCACTTAAAATTGTAAAGGCGCTTGAGAGTGATAAGATTATATTTATCCCTGACTGCAATCTCGGCTCATGGGTGGCAAAGCAGGTACCGGAGAAAGAGTTTATATTCGTCGACGGCGGATGCCCTGTACATAAACAGATAACCGTTGACGAGGTGTATGCGGCAAAAAAAGCACATCCGGACGCACTCCTTCTTGTTCATCCCGAATGTATCAAGCAGGTTACAGACCTTGCCGACTATGCAGGCAGTACAACGGGAATTATGGCATATGCAAAAAACAGTAATAACAAAGAGTTTATTATCGGCACAGATAACAGCATTGTACAGCACCTTCAGTACGAATACCCCGACAAAAAGTTTTACCCGCTTTCTGTAAACTGTGTTTGCTCCAATATGCGAGCAACAACACTTGCTGACGTTTATGCATGCGTAAACGGTGTCGGCGGAGAGGAGATAGTTCTTTCAAAAGAGGTTATGGAAGGAGCGACCCGCTGTATTGATGCAATGCTCGCCTACGGAGGCTGATAACGAATGTACAAGATATCAGTTGCCGCCACTGACAAAGAGATCACGCGCGATATACGTGAGTTTTCTTTGGATTTCGGGTACAAGCTTGTTTCTACCACGTCTTTTTCAAGCGATTTTCTGATTGACGTTGAGCTGTACAGACCCGACATACTTATTATCGAATCGGTATTATACGATTATACAGTCACGGCATTACATAAAAGACTTACTGACACAGACCTTATCAAAAACTGCAGATTGGTTTTGATAACACGCAATCCAAACATGATACCGTTATGTAATTTTGACTGTATCATGATATATCCGTTCAGCAATTTTGATCTAAACGATACCCTAACAAGCCTTATGAATAACGCGCCCATCAGCTTTGACAGAAGGATAACAAGACTTTTACACAAAGTGGGAATGTCCTCTTGCC
>JAZPZR010000007.1:0-11783 GCA_045544795.1 Eubacteriales bacterium | reverse complement strand
TTGATTATAAAACCGCAAAAAGATACCATATAATTCTTCTTGTAAAAAAGAAGGTTGGTCTTAAAAATCTTTATCAGCTTGTTACTTATTCTGAAATTGACCATTTTCACCGTTTTCCTCTTATGTACAGAAGTGAAATACAGCATCACAGAGAGGGTATAATTATCGGTAGCGCATGTGAGGCGGGAGAACTTTACAGGGCGATTCTTGATAATACCGACCGTAAGGAATGTCTTGCTATTGCTCATTTTTATGATTATCTTGAAATACAGCCGCTAGGCAATAACTATTATCTTGTCAGAGACGGAAGACTTTCAGATGAGGGTGCTCTTCAGCAAATCAACCGAGACATTATCTCCCTTGCCGATGAACTTGAAATTCCTGTTGTCGCAACAGGTGACGTTCATTTTCTGAAAAAAGAAGATGAATGCTTCAGACGTATTTTGATGGCCGGACAGGGCTTTTCTGATGCAGATAATCAGGCACCGCTTTATTTCAGGACAACTGATGAAATGCTTGATGAGTTTTCCTATCTTTCTCCTGCTGATGCAAAACGCGTTGTAATTGATAATACAAATGCTATTGCAGAAATGGTTGAGGAGATTGTGCCTATCCCCGACGGAATGCATGCCCCCGAGCTTGAAGGCTGTGAGGAAGAACTTCGTGAAATTGCGATGCGTACCTGTAAGGAACGTTATGGCGATCCTATTCCCGAATACGTTCTTGAAAGACTTAACAGAGAGCTTGATTCTATAATCAATAACGGTTATGCCGTTATGTATATGATCGCGCAAAAACTTGTTAAAAAATCAAACGATGACGGTTTTTCTGTCGGTTCGCGTGGTTCTGTCGGCTCTTCTTTTGTTGCGTCTATGGTTGGTATTTCTGAAGTTAACCCGCTTGCGCCTCATTATCTTTGCCCCAACTGTCAGTATAGTGAATTTTTCCACGACGGATCTGTGGGGTCGGGCTTTGACCTTGACGATAAGGTATGTCCTGTTTGCGGAACACAGTTGAAAACTGACGGACACGATATTCCTTTTGAGACCTTTCTTGGATTTAAGGGTGACAAGGTACCTGATATCGACCTTAACTTTTCCGGTATATATCAGGCGAAGGCACACAAATACGTTGAAGAGCTTTTTGGCGAGGGCTACGTTTTTAAGGCAGGTACGATCGGTACTCTTGCTGACAAAACAGCGTATGGTTTTGTAAAAAAGTATCTTGAATCAAGAGAAATGGATTGCAATAAAGCTGAGGTTCAGCGTCTTGTAAACGGCTGTGTCGGCATAAAAAGAACAACGGGTCAGCATCCGGGTGGTATGGTCGTTATACCTAAAAAATACAGTGTTTATGATTTTTGTCCTATTCAGCATCCTGCTGATGATCAGAAGAGCGATATTTTGACAACACACTTTGACTTCCATTCGCTTCATGATACTATTCTTAAGCTCGATATTCTCGGACACGACGTGCCGACCATGCTTCGTTATATGAATGATATTCAGGATATGCAGTTTGAAGATATTCCGATGAACGACAAGGACGTTTACAGTCTTCTTACAAGCCCTGCGAAGCTTGGTGTTACACCTGCTGATATTAATTGCGAAACAGGTACTCTTGCACTACCTGAAATGGGAACTGCATTTGTACGTCAGATGATGGTAGAAGCGCGACCGAAAAATTTTTCCGAGCTTTTGCAGATTTCTGGTCTATCTCACGGTACTGACGTATGGTTGGACAATGCTCAGGAACTTATCAAGAATAAAACCTGTACCATTGCCGACGTTATCGGTACCCGTGATAATATCATGGTTTATCTTATACATAAAGGACTTGACAAAGGTCTTGCATTTAAAATTATGGAGATCGTCCGTAAAGGTAAAGCTACAAAAATGCTGACCGAAGAAATGATTCAGGATATGCGCGATCATGACGTTCCCGAATGGTATATTGAGTCTTGTATGAAAATTAAGTATATGTTCCCAAAAGCTCATGCTGCCGCGTACGTTATTTCTGCAATGCGTCTTGGCTGGTATAAGATCAACAGACCGCTTGAGTTTTATACTGTTTATTTCACTGTCCGTCCCGATGGATTTGATGCGGTTGAAGTAATGCAGGGAAAGAATAAACTCAATGATATAATCAAGAAAATAATGACCGAGTCAAACGGTAAGCCAAAGCAAAAGGACGCTGAAACAGTTACGACTTATCAGATAGTTGTTGAGGCTCTTGCCCGTGGAATTGAGTTTTTGCCTGTCGACGTATATAAATCACATGCTACTGATTTTCTTATAGAGGACGGAAAAATCAGAATGCCGTTTTCTGTTTTCAGCGGTGTCGGACAGAATGCTGCTGAGAGTATTTATAATGCACGCAGCGGCGGTCCGTATATTTCACAGGAGGAATTCCGCTCAAGAACCAATGTTTCAGCTACTATTGTTGAATTATTTGATGAAGCGGGAGTTTTTGGCGATATCCCCAAGACAAGTCAGATGTCACTATTTTAGAATTGGAGCATAATTAATGCCTTTGAAAGATTTTTTAAGACAAAACAATATTCAGTTTTCTCTTTCATGCGATTTAAAAGAGATTTCAACGTTTAAAATTGGCGGCAGGGCTGATATCATCTGCTATCCTTCGTCGGTTGAGCAGGTTTCTTCCATCGTTCGTTTTTGTAATGAAAATAATTGCAATTATATTACACTCGGACGTTGCTCTAACGTGGTTTTTCCCGATGAAGGTATAAAAACGCTTATTATCAAAACCGATAAAATTGATCATCTGAAAAAAAACGGTGATGAATTTACATTCGGTGCAGGTGTTATGCTTGCCAGGGCATCTAAATTCTCAATTGACGAGGGATATGAAGGAATGGAGTTTGCCTACGGAATTCCCGGTAGTGTCGGTGGTGCTGTATATATGAACGCGGGCGCTTACGGCGGGGAAATGTCGCAGGTTGTCACCAAAACTGAATATGTTGACGATATTGGTAATATAAACTATGTAACAGGGGATATGCATGATTTTGCATACAGACATTCCTTTTTCTCTGATAAAAACTATATCATTACTTCAACTGTCATTTGTTTAAAAAAAGGTGATAAAAACAAATCTGAGGCGCTTGTTGCTGAATTACAGCATGCAAGAAAAACAAAGCAACCGCTTGAATATCCAAGTGCAGGCTCTGTTTTTAAACGCCCCGAAGGATATTTTGCAGGCAAGTTAATACAGGATTGCAATCTCAAGGGTTATTCTGTCGGCGGGGCCGCTGTAAGCGAAAAACACTCGGGTTTTATAATTAATTGCGGGGAAGCAACCTGTAATGACGTTAAACGACTTGTTGAACATATAAAAAGCGAAGTGCACAGGAATTTTGGTGTGGCGCTTGAGTGTGAACTTAAATTTATTACTGATTAGATTGGTGTTTGATTATGTCATTTTCATTTGATACAAAATGCGAAGTATGTGATGGCAAAGTAAAAAACGATTGCTGTAAAGCCTCCTGGCTTTACGGTATGGTTTTGTTTGCTCAGACGATTACCCCGTCAAAGCTTAAGATCACGACGGAAAACGTTGTTGCCATCAATCTTCTGAATCAGCTAGCAAGTGAAATATGCGGTATAAATTTTTCTATTGGGGAAAATATCAATTCATATTTTGCTTATCTTGATGATGAACGACTTTCATCGCTTTATGATTATTTCTATATTTGTAATAACGAGCGCATTTCATATTCGATCAGTAACGTTATAACGGAAAATACCTGTTGTAAATATGCATTTATAAAAGGTGCATTTCTTTCGGGAGGTTATGTTTCTAATCCGCAGAGCAGTTATCATTTTGAAATTTCCACGCCTTATTATACGCTTGCAAAAAACTTTGAAAAATTCATGCGAGATCTTGATTTTCCCGCGAAGACGGTTGTGAGAAATTCAAATTACGTTGTTTATATGAAGGAAAGTGCGGCAATCGAAAGGCTTTTATGTCTTATCGGTGCCAACAGCGCTGCTTTTTCTTTTATGGATGCAAAGATATACAAAGAAATGAACAACTATAGTAACCGGATAAATAACACCAAAATACATAATATTGAGAAAACTTTAAATAAATCTGTTGAACAGGTTAAAGCGATTGAAAAAATCATTAAAATAAAAGGCCTTGATTCTCTTGAAGAAGACCTTAGATACACAGCTGAATTACGGCTTCAGAATCCGGACAAATCTTTAAATGAGCTTGTTATTCTTGCAGGAAGTAAATTGAGCCGTTCAGGACTTAACAGGCGCCTTAATAAACTTACAGAGCTTGCGCGTTCGATCGAGGAGTAAAAATGAAGGATTTCGTTCATTTACACGTTCATACTGAATATAGTCTGCTTGACGGTGCCGCCAGAATAGATAAACTTTTAGATAGAGCTGCAGACCTTGGGCAGAAAGCAATTGCTATAACTGACCACGGGGTCATGTACGGTGTTGCAGAGTTTTATCAGAAAGCTCTAAAAAAAGGGATAAAGCCGATAATAGGTTGTGAAGTATACGTTGCATCATCTGACAGAACTTTTAAAGGCAAAAACTCTGACTATAATTACAGCCACCTTATTCTTCTGGCAAAAAATAACGTTGGATATCACAATTTGATTAAAATAGTTTCAGACGCTTTTACAGAGGGCTTTTATTATAAACCCAGAACCGATATGCATATGCTTTCAAAGTACTCTGAGGGAATTATTGCTTTGTCAGCATGTATTGCGGGTGATGTTCAACGAGCAATTCTTGCTGATAATATGTCTTTTGCATATGAAAAGGCAATGGAGTATAAATCTATATTCGGTGACGATTTTTATCTTGAAATTCAGGACCATTTGCTCGAAGAAGACAAAAAGATAACAAAGGGTTTAGTTACGCTTTCTGAGACAACGGGCATACCTCTTGTTGCCACAAATGATATTCATTACGTTGACGAAGAAGATGCTTATATACAAAAAGTTCTTTTATGCATCGGAATGAATAAGAGTATTTATGATGAAAATCCTGTTGCATTTGAAACTGATGAGTTTTATTTAAAAACAGGCGAAGAAATGTATTCTCTTTTTGACTACATTCCCGAGGCGATAGATAACTCTGTAAAAATTGCAGACAAGTGCAACGTAACTCTTGATTTTGATAATTTAAAGCTTCCGAAATTTAAAACACCGCAAGGTATTGACAGCTTTGAATATCTTAGAAAAAAATGTTATGACGGTCTTATTTTAAGATACGGTGACAGCCGATATTCCGATAGACTTGATTATGAGTTGTCTGTAATCAGGAATATGAAGTTTGTTGATTATTTTTTGATCGTAGCAGACTTTGTGGCGTATGCTAAAAGAAACGGTATTGCAGTGGGACCCGGAAGAGGCAGTGCTACGGGCTCGATTGTTTCATACTGTCTTGAGATAACAGATATTGATCCAATGCGTTTTGGTTTGATATTTGAGCGCTTTTTAAATCCCGGCCGTGTTTCTATGCCTGATATTGATATAGATTTTTGTGTCGAAAGAAGGGGAGAGGTCATTACCTATCTTATTGCGAGATACGGAATTGATTCTGTTACACAAATAATCACTTTCGGTACACTTGCGGCGCGGGCGGCAATCAGAGACGTCGGACGCGTTCTTAATTTACCGTATAATACCGTTGAAACTGTTGTTAAACATATTCCGTCAAAGCCGGGAACTACGATAACTTCATCGATGGAAAATGACTCGGAACTGAAAAAGCTCTATAATGACAACACCGAGATAAGAAACCTTATTGATACAGCTATTGCAGTAGAAGGCTTTCCGAGGCATGGATCAACACATGCTGCGGGTGTTGTTGTGACAGACGGTCCTGTAAATAATTATATCCCGCTTGCAAAAAATGACGATCTTGTAGTAACTCAGTTTCAGAAGAATGACGTTGAAAAGCTCGGTCTTTTGAAAATTGACCTGTTAGGTCTGAGAAATATTACTGTAATTGACAAAACCTGTAAGCTTATAGCTGAAAATGACAGTGAATTTTCAATTGAAAATATACCTGAATTTGATAAGAAAACCTTTGATATGATCTCATCAGGTAACACATTCGGTGTTTTTCAGCTTGAAAGCGCGGGTATGAGAAAATTGCTGACAAGGCTTAAACCGCAATGTATTGAGGATATTCTTGTTGCAGTTTCTCTTTACCGTCCCGGACCGATGGATTCGATTCCGAGATATCTTGAAAACAGGAAAAATCCTAAAAAAATCAAGTATAAAACTCCGATGCTTGAACCGATACTGCGCGATACGTACGGATGTATCGTCTATCAGGAACAGGTAATGCAGATTGCGCGTGATCTTGCGGGTTATTCATTAGAACATGCTGATATTCTTCGTGCGGCAATGAGCAAAAAGAAGGCTGATGTCATGCTTTCGGAACAAAAGCTGTTTATTGAAGGTTGCGCTAAAAACGGTATTTCAAAAAAGACAGCGCAGTCTGTTTTTGATGAAATGGGTGAGTTTGCGCGTTACGGATTTAATAAATCCCACGCCGCAGGATATGCTGTTATTGCATACAGAACTGCATACCTTAAGTCTAATTATCCCGCTTTGTTTATGTCTTCGTTACTTTCAAGCGTGATGTATGATACCGACAAGGTCAAAGAATACGTGAATGAGTGCCAGCGCCTCGGTTTAAACGTTTGTCCTCCTGACATAAACAAAAGCCGTAGTGAATTTGTAGCAGAGGGTGACACAATATACTTTGGATTGTCAGCCGTGAAAAATGTCGGAAGAAAAATGGCGGTTGCGATTGATAATGAAAGACGTATTGCGGGCAATTTTAAGAGTTATAGTGATTTCACGGACAGAATGCCTTATATTGACATTACAAGGCGCGCTGTTGAAAATCTTGTAAAATGCGGCGCTTTTGATTGTTTCGGTTATTCAAGACGCCATATGCTTACCGTTTATGACAGGATCCTTTCAAATTCAATGTCAAATCAACGGTTGGTCAGCGAAAATCAAATATCATTTTTTGATGAGGACGAGCCTGATTTTTACGATTATTTTGATAATCCCATATCCGAGTATGATATGCAAAAAATCCTTTCTCTTGAAAAAGAAAGTCTCGGTCTTTATCTATCCGATAATCCGCTTAAAAGATTTATGCCGATGTATAAATCGGGAAAATACACGCTTGCGGCAAATCTTTCGGATATTGAAGACGATACAAAAATTAAAATATTCGGAATTGTTGATTCAATGAAGGTGACGACGACAAAACAGCTTCGCGATATGGCTTACGTTACTGTCGAGGATATTTCGGGATCTTTTGATACTATATTTTTTCCAAAGCAGTTTGAAATGTACAAGTCTTTACTTCTTGACGGTTACGTTGTTGAGGTGGAGGGGACTGTTTCGAGAAAAGACGAGGATTCTGTCCAAATTATATGTAACAGTGCTAAATTTCCTAATCCCGAAACACTTGCCGAAAAATTTCAGAAGGTTTATATTAGGTTTACGAAAACTGACGATGATATATATAAAAAGGTCATTTCCGTTCTTCGTTCTTACAGCGGAGAGTGTAGTTGTGTTTTTCATTTTGCAGACAGCGGAAAGACCTATTCGACAGGTGATAAACTTAAAGTTCTTGTTACCGAGGGTATGGTAAGTGAGTTGACCGCTATTGTCGGGAAAGATAATGTTGTAATAAAATAGTTGCATTTTTTTAGTGATTATAGTAAAATAATAAAAAAGTTAAAATTTGGAGGATTGTGATGAGTACCAGAATTAAAAAAATCGGAATACTTACCAGCGGCGGCGATGCACCCGGTATGAACGCTGCTATAAGATCCGTTGTAAGAACAGCTCTTAATAAAGGTCTTGAGGTCGTTGGTATAAACCGCGGCTATCAGGGTCTTATTGATGGTGATTTTGTTCCTATGACATATACAACCGTTTCACGTATTATTAACAGAGGCGGTACGATGCTTTACTCTGCAAGATGTGAAGAGTTCCGCTATGAAGAGGGCGTGAAAAAAGCTGTTGAAATGTGTAAAAAGAATAATATCGACGGTATGATAGTTATCGGCGGTGACGGCACGTTCAGAGGTGCTGCTGACCTTTCAAAATTCGGCGTTCCCTGTATCGGTGTTCCTGCTACGATAGATAATGATATCGGCATAAGTGAGTATACTATCGGTTTCGATACTGCTGTTAACTGTGTTATTGATATGGTCGACCGTATCCGTGACACAATGGAATCGCATCACCGTTGTTCTGTTGTTGAGGTTATGGGAAGAAATGCAGGTTATATCGCGCTTTATGCAGGAATTTCAACGGGTGCTACTGCTATTGTTATTCCCGAAGTCGATTATAATTACGATGATATTCTTTCAAAAATCAAAGAGTCGCAGGCTGCAGGAAAGACACACTTTATCGTTATCGTTGCAGAAGGTGTGCCGGTAAGTGAAGAGCTTGCTAAGAAAATAGAGGCAGATACAGGAATAGTAACACGCGCTTCAATTCTCGGACACGTTCAGAGAGGCGGTTCTCCCACGGCTGATGACCGTGTAAAAGCTACTTACATCGGTAACTATGCAGTTGAGTTGCTTTGTGAGGGACTCAGCAACCGTGTTTGCGGCATTCAGAAGGGTGAGCTTGTAAACTTTGACGTTCAGGATGCGCTTGTTATTAAAAAGCCGTTCCCGATGGATCTTTACCGTGCGTTTCTGAATACAAGCAAATAATTTTTAAAATTAGTATTGATATTTTTATGTCTCTCATATATAATATTAATACTTTTTGCCGGTGTGATGGAATTGGCAGACGTGCTGGACTCAAAATCCAGTGGTAGCGATACCGTACCGGTTCGACCCCGGTCACCGGCACCATTAAAAAGATCTGTTTTTATAACAGGTCTTTTACTATTTAAGGGGATAAAACTATGAAGATTGCTTATTTTGGCTTTGATTTGTTTTATGATTGCATTGAAGAAATATATAACTGCGGTAATGAAATAGTAAAAATATTTACTTGCAAGGTAGACGGTGTATTTGAAACCAATTCAAGGATTTATGAATTTGCAAGAAAACATAATATTGAAATCACCGACAGTAAAGTTACGGAAAATGACATTTCGGAACTTATTGACAAAGGATGCGACCTCCTTTTCAGCGCGGGTTATTATTTTAAAATACCGATTTTAAGAGGTATGACAGGAGTGAATATTCATCCTGCTCTTTTACCTGTCGGACGCGGTCCCTGGCCGCAACCTTTGACAATTCTTAAAGGCCTTTCAAAAACAGGCGTTACACTGCACGTATTAGCAGAAAGCTTTGATAGCGGTGAAATTCTTCACGTGCGTGAGTTTTCGGTTGATGAAAATGACAACCTTCTTTCTTTGAACGAAAAATATCTTGATTGTGCGCGTAAGGTTACACGTGATTTTATGTACTGCCCGACGCAGTACTTTGAGTGTTCTGTAAAACAGTCAGGCGGTGAATACTGGGCTGAACCCAATGAACAGGACATGTCATTTTCTCTTAGTGACAGTTACGACAGAATTGACCGTGTCACACGTGCCTTTTACGGTTTCGGATGCTTTGTTTATCAAGGTAATGTCAAAAAGAGAATACTGAAAGCTGTATGTTCTCACGATAAGCCTGTAACTGAAGAATACAGTGACCTTTTTGAAATTGATGGCGGTTGGCTGTCAATAATAAAATATGCTTGACATAAGTTGCTATATTAAATATAATTTAACATATAATTGATTTGTGTGTAAGGAGTTATGCTATGAATATTCCCGAAATGTTCGGTTATAACGTTTTCAATGACCGAGAAATGAAAAAACGTTTGTCTACAGAAATATATGATTCTCTGACAAATACCATCGGTCAACACAGAGAACTTGATATAAATATTGCTAATGAAGTTGCAAAGGCGATGAAAGAGTGGGCCATGGAACGCGGAGCAACTCATTATACTCATTGGTTCCAGCCAATGACGGGAATCACTGCTGAAAAGCATGACGGATTTATTACTCCTAAATCGGATGGCTCTGTAATCATGGATTTCGGCGGTAAGGAGCTTATAAAGGGCGAGTCGGATGCATCAAGTTTTCCGTCGGGCGGTATCCGTGCAACTTTTGAAGCACGCGGCTATACTGCGTGGGATCCTACTTCGTATGCATTTATTAAAGACGATTCTCTCTGTATACCCACTGTTTTTTGCTCATATACAGGGGAGATGCTTGATAATAAAACACCGCTTTTAAAATCGATTGACCTTGTCAGCAAAGAAAGTCTGAGATTGCTTAAGCTTATGGGCGAGAATGAGGCGGGACGTGTTATTCCTACAGTAGGTGCTGAGCAGGAATATTTTCTTGTGGATAAATCACTTTATGAAAAACGCAAGGATCTTATTTTTACAGGCCGTACTCTTTTCGGTGCCCCTGCGCCTAAAGGTCAGGAGATGGACGACCACTATTTCGGTGCGATCAACTCCCGTGTCAAATCATATATGAAGGAACTTGATGAGGAGTTGTGGAAACTTGGCGTTTATGCAAAAACAGAGCATAACGAAGCGGCTCCCGCACAGCATGAACTTGCGCCTGTTTATTGTACTACCAATATTGCGACAGACCATAATCAGATTACTATGGAGCTGATGAAAAGGATAGCGCAAAAGCACGGGTTTGTTTGTCTTTTGCACGAAAAGCCTTTTAAGGGCGTTAACGGTAGCGGTAAGCATAATAACTGGTCTTTGGGTACTGATACCGGACTTAATTTATTTAAACCCGGCAAAAAGCCGTATGAAAATAAACTGTTTCTTATTTTCCTTGCTGCCGTCGTTCGTGCAGTTGATGAGCATCAGGATCTTTTGAGATACTCTATTGCAAGTGTGGGTAATGACCACCGTCTCGGAGGTAACGAGGCACCCCCTGCAATTGTATCCATTTATCTTGGAAGCGATCTTGAGGCTATTGTTGACTGTATCATAAACGGCGAGGAATATGACGGCGCACGTGTTTCGAAGCTTCATACAGGTGTTGACGTATTGCCTGACTTTAAGCTTGATACATCTGACAGAAACAGAACGTCTCCTTTTGCTTTTACAGGCAATAAGTTTGAATTCAGAATGCCCGGCTCATCCATGTCTATTTCAACTGTCAACATGGTTCTTAATACGATAACTGCAGATGTTATCGGGGATTTTGCGGACAGGCTTGAAAAATGTGATGATTTTGATGCCTGTGTAAACGAGATTCTTAAAGATACTTTTTCATCGCACAGACGTATTATTTTCAGCGGTGATAATTATTCGCACGAATGGGTCGACGAGGCGGAACGCCGCGGTCTTCTTAATCTTAAAACAACTGTTGACGTAGTTCCGCATCTTACTTCTCCGAAGAATATAGAACTTTTTTCAAAGCACAAGGTATTCACAGAGGTTGAGCTTTATGCACGAAGTGAGATAGCATATGAGAATTATGCTAAAACCGTAAATATTGAAGCAAGAACGATGATAGATATGAGCGGTAAGGATATCTTGCCGACTGCTATCGGATACGCAGCAGAACTTGAAAATGCTATATCTGTAAAGAAATCTCTCGGTACGTTTGATGACAACGATGCTGTTGTTAAGCTTTCTAAAAAAATCAATTCACTATATAATGAGCTGTACGAGTATACCGAAAAACTGCGTGAAGATTTAAATACAGTTTCATCGATAAAGGGCTTCAAGCAGTCTGCAGAGTATTTCTGTAACGTTATTATTCCTG
>JAZPZR010000006.1:0-4442 GCA_045544795.1 Eubacteriales bacterium | reverse complement strand
GAAAGACACGAAAGAATCGTGTCTTTCTTTTTGCGTTTGTAGAAATCTGTTGTTTTTTATATTTAAACCCTCTTGTATTTACATATTCAACTCTCAAATTATAAAAATATGTCGAGGTATTGTATAATACAAAAATATGCTATATAATAAAAAACAGAACAACAGTGTATTTCGTTTATCGAAAGGGATGGCGAGTCGTCATCTTTTCACTCACGCGTAACTCATTCGCTGCACAAGCCCGGCAAAACCTTTCGCCTGAAAGCTTTTGCGTATCGGACTTGTTCCGCTCAGTTGAAATGCTCGCCGTATTCCGGTAAGGCTTCGGAAATCCTCGCCTTGCTAAAATACGTCTGTGCGTTTCACCATACAATTTAGTGTTGTTCTGATGACATTCGGGAAAGGAGAGTTTTTATGATCGTTTACAGGGAACTTGCTTCAATTGAGCAGGATTTGGGTTTCCCCGCTAAAACTCTTTACGGTTTAAGCAATAATCTTGAGAAGCATTACCGTAACGTATTTATTCCGAAGAGTGACGGAAGCAAACGAAAACTCTCCGTGCCTGATTTTATTTTGAAAAAAGTGCAGAGATCGATAGTGGATAACATTTTGGTACACTATCCCGTTTCAAAATATGCCAAGGCGTATAAACCCGGTGCAAGCGTTAAGCGTAATGCGCGTGTGCACGTTGGAAAGAAAAAGATTGTGAAGCTTGATATAGACGGCTTTTTTGATAATATTTTATATTCGCAGGTAAAGAACATGGTTTTTCGCACGGAAAAATTCTCGGAACCTATACGTGTTCTTCTGACAATGCTTTGTTATTATAAGGAATCCCTTCCGCAAGGCGCACCGACGTCTCCTGCAATTACTAACATTATCATGTTTGATTTTGATGAAAAAATAGGCGCATTTTGTGACAGTAGAAAGATAGCATATACACGGTATTGTGACGATATGACCTTCTCAGGCGACTTTGATGAACGTGAAGTCATAAATCACGTAAAAAATGAGCTTAGCCGACTCGGTCTGTTTTTAAAAAACCGTAAAACGGCAGTTGTTCCGTCATCAAAGCGTCAGACGGTTACAGGCATCGTTGTTAACGAAAAGCTTAATATTACAAAAGAGTATAAAAAGAATATTCGTCAGGAAATGTATTATATTAAAAAATTCGGACTTGAAGAACACTTGAACAGACGTGGTATAACGGATAATGAGCAGTATCTATCATCTCTTCGCGGACGGATAGCTTTTGTTCTTCATACAGTACCGACCGACCGTGAGTTTGCGGAATATAAACAATTTCTTGCTGATTTAAGAAAATAGGAGACGTTAACTTGGCAAAAGGCATGAAGACTGTTGCGTGGCTGTCTATTGTAGTGACCGCCGTCTTTTTTATTGTTTATAAAATTAAACCGCTTGGAATATTTTTAACGGTCGTTATTACCGCGGGAACGGTTTCTTATCATTTCTGGATGCGTCTTTTCGTAGGCGGTGTGTTGAATTTACTTCTGAATAATAAAGTAGACTATAATAAAAAATGGTTCAGAGTTGGAAAAACCGAACAAAAATTATATAACATTTTAAAAGTGAAAAAGTGGAAAAAGTATCTTCCCACTTATGATCCGAGCGTTTTTGATATATCATTGCACTCTTTGGATGAAATTGCAGGGGCAACCTGCCAATCGGAGATGGTGCATGAAATAATTTCCGTATTAAGCTTTTTACCAATTGTCGCTTCAATATGGTTCGGCACAACGGCTGTTTTTGTTTTGACCTCGGTTTTTTCTGCGTTGTTTGATTTAACCTTTGTAATAATTCAAAGATGTAACAGACCCAGAGTTTTAAAAGTATTAAGCCTCCTGCAAAATGAAAAAAGCACTTCATTGCGAGACTTCTTATAAGGAAGTCTCGCAGTTTAAAGACTATCTTTTTATGTATAATGATTTTAGAGGTGATGTAAATGTTATTGTATATAGTACGGCACGGTGATCCGATCTATGAGACGGATTCTTTGACGGAGCGAGGAAAACTGCAGGCACAGGCTGTCGGAAAGCGTATGCTTGATGCAAAGATCGACCGTATCTTTTCTTCTCCCATGGGACGCGCGAAGCAAACGGCAGAGCCTGCGTGTAAGCTATTGGGTCTTGAAAAACAGATAGAGGATTGGACTCACGAAATAGAGGACGAACGGTTAACACCATTTCCCGACGGCAAAAGAAAATCTATTTCATTACTTCAGAATACATATTACCGCGAAAACGGAAATATAGATCTGCCTTACGATAAAGCATACGATTGTACAGGCATAAACCAATCTCAGATGAGATCGGCAGTACAGTATATCGAAGACCACGGCAAAGAGTTTCTTGAAAGGCTCGGATACCGTGAAGAAAACGGTGTGTACCGTATTTTAAGAAACAACGAAGAGAACGTGGCGCTTTTCTGTCATGCCGCGTTTGCAAGAGCGTGGATATCGGTACTTCTGCATATACCGCTGCATATCATGTGGGCGTCTTTTGGTTATACACATACGGGTGTGACGGTGATAGAGTTTAAAAATAATGATAACGGGCTTACAGCACCCAAATGCCTCTGTTATTCCGACGTTTCGCACTTATATGCAGATAAGCTTGATCTGAAGTATAATAACGAGGTTGATATTTAAACGTAAGAAAACAATATTTTAACCGCTTTGCTTTGCAAGGCGGTTTTAAAACAGGATAGATGTTGACAAATCAACTTTATTAGTGTATAATACATGTTGACAAAACAACAACTGTCGTGCAGGAGAAATATAATGAGAAAGGGCGAGTGATGAGGGCACGCTTGAGCTGACGCATAAATGCCGCGGTGAAGAAAGGTCGATCGAAACAATACTTAAAGACCTTGAACTGCTCGGCTTAAAGCAGGGTAAAGTCAGCGTAGGTCACTGTCAGAATGAAATAGTGGCTCTTAAGTTTAAAGAAAAAATTAAAAGCAAATTCGGTAAAGCGCAGATAGAAATACATAAGCTGAGAGGTCTTTGCAGCTTTTATGCAGAAAAAGGCGGCTTGCTTGTCGGCTTTGAAAAAATGTAAGGATGAATATATGAATACAAGAATTATAGTTGATTCAACTGCGGATTTAACGTCCGAGGTAAAAAAACGTGTTACGGTAATACCGCTTAGCGTACGTTTCGGTGATGATGAATATATTGACGGCGTGACAATTGACAATAAGACCTTTTACGAAAAGCTTGTTGAAAGTGATACGCTTCCTACCACAAGTCAGGCAACACCCGATATGTTTGCAAAAGAACTGGAAAAAACAGGCGGAGAAGGCGCTGTTGTAATAACGATCTCTTCAAAGCTTTCAGGCACCTGTCAGAGCGCGGTCATAGCCGCATCTGAATATGAAAATATATTCGTTGTAGACAGCGGAACTACCGCCATCGGCGGCGGAATATTGGCGGAAATGGCGCTGTCACTTGCAGATAAGGGAATGAGCGCCAAAGAAATTGCCGAGACTTTGGAGAAGGAAAAAGAGAAAATCGTTATCGTCGCGCTTGTTGATACGCTTGAGTATCTTAAAAAGGGAGGACGTATTTCAAAAACAGTTGCCTTTGCAGGCTCTGTTCTTAATATCAAGCCTGTAATTTCTCTTGTAAACGGCGAAATAAACATGCTAGGCAAAGCGCGCGGCTCAAAAATGGGAAACAATCTGCTTGTGCAGGAGATTGAAAAAGCGGGCGGTGTTGATTTTTCAAAACCGGTCCTCCTCGGTTATTCGGGACTTTCCGATGCGCTTTTGCTTAAATATATCGAGGACAGTAAGCATATCTGGGAAAAGGGACTTGATGACGTTCGTTATACCGCTATCGGCAGCGTTATCGGTACACACGTAGGTCCGGGCGCCGTAGCAGTGGCATTCTTTAAAAACTGATTTTTTCCACCCGTTTTTTACGGGTGGATTTTTTATATTTTGTATACTATGCTTGCGATACAATAGGGACAAGATTGATTTTTAAAAATATTTCTCGAAAACATCTTTATAATTTAGTTTATACCACATAAGTATCAAAGCATATTTAACAAAAAGCGCACCGTGTGACTTAGGAAAAAGATATCTAATCTTTTCAATGGAATTTAAAAACCAATCCTCTATGCCAAGGGATATAAATTGTTGTTTCATTTCATCTGAAACTCCACCCCTAGCATAAATTCCACGACGAGTATCTTCCATAATTTTATACGCATATCCCGTGTTTGATATGCCTGTGGTTTTTAACTTGCTTTGCAAATAATTAAACACATCATCTCGATATACTATTATATTGCTTACAGATAAACCATTTTTAACCAATTCCTTGACCTTATCTAACCAAACATCCGTGCTGTGTGATAACCCTGATATTTGTATCAAATCATTAAAAGTTTTTACAGGTATTTCATTAATTAGTTCTT
>JAZPZR010000005.1:0-5458 GCA_045544795.1 Eubacteriales bacterium | reverse complement strand
ACCCTCAACTGTGCCGTCGGGTGAGTAAACAGTAGCTGTAAGCTCAAGGCCTGTAGCCGCTGCTTCTGTTACGATAGTAGGATTGCTCCTATCATAGTAAGTCGGAGGCCAAGCGGTCTTAGGAAGACAAGCTTTATAGTCAACTCCTTGGCTCACAGAACGACATGGCTACGATCCGACTTACCCTCAACTGTGCCGTCGGGTGAGTAAACAGTAGCTGTAAGCTCAAGGCCTGTAGCCGCTGCTTCTGTTACGATAGTAGGATTGCTCCTATCATAGTAAACTGATTCGCCTATTGTGTACTTGATGTAGTTGTGATAGGGGTTATTGAGAAGCTGTGTAAGATATACCTGATATGAATAAGTCTTTGTACCGTCTTCGGCGGTTGTTGACTTATCTGTCCAGTTAACTGAAGCAAGTGAAGCTGTGATCGTCTTTGTTTCCTCGTCAATAACAACGCCCTCGGGAGCTGTCATCTCATGGATTTCATTAACTGCGATAGCGCCGTTAACGTCGAGCTTGAAGGTGGGAACATCGGTAAGAATACCGTAGCCTGTGTTAAGCTCGCCGATGGTCGCAAATTCCTTGCCGAAGAAGGTTGTTCTTTCAGCAACTGCTGTGTTAACGTCCTCAACGTAGCTTGTAAATACTACGTTGTCGGCAACTGTCCAGTTAGCATTGTTGATGCGGTTGTCTCTGTTCGACTCCTGCATAGCAATGTCCTTGTTACCGCCGTTGATAACGTTGCCTGTGATGGTAGCGTTAAATCTGAGTGTGTCATTCTTGCCCTTGATGCCGTATACCCAGAAGAGCGAGATGTTTGTTCTCTGTTCTACAGTCTCACCGTCTACGACCTTGGTGTAAACGTCGCTTGCAATGTAGTTGTTAGTAATGCTTACGTCTGAGAATGAGTTGATGTTAGCCCAGATAAGAGCTGCCTCTGAACCTGAAGTGTGACCGAGACCGCCTGTGATAATGTTGTTATCGTAGGTAATCTTGTTGGTATAGCCTTCGGGGAGGTTCTGAGCTGTGCCGGACATGTTTCCGTCATCCTTAAGATATCTGAAGCCCTCGTGCTTAAGGCCGAGACCGTTTGCGTTTGACATGTTAAGGATACATGAATTCTGAATTACAAAGTTTGTATTCTTAGCTGTATTCTTAATGAATGATGAGTAAACGTCAAATGCCGTATCGTTACAGTCTACGTAGAAGCCGTCAAATACCATTTCAGAATAGGTCGGCTCACCGATAAGACGAACAGACTTACCTTTTTTTGTTGTTGTATCGTATTTGGGAGCAATGCTTACGTGAGTGTTCTTTGTAACAAGTGAATCAGTCTGATCGGCATTTTTCAGAAGCCGTGAGTTGTTTGCATCAAAGAGGTACCAGGTGTTACTACCGGACGCTTCACCGTTGTTGAACTTCTCGCCTGAGAAGAGAGTGTTCTCGAGGTGAATGTCAAGATTATTATCTAAATCACGGCTCCAATCCTGAACACGGCCCTGAACGTTAAAGCCGTAGAAGCCAACCTTACCTGTGAGACCCTTAGTGATTGAAATGCCGCCTACAGAAAGCTTGTAGGTATCGTATGCTGTGTTGTAGGTCCATGCTTCACCGTGTGAGGGTGAGTTTAAACCGTAACCGTCAACGTAGTTGGGGTTAACGTTGTAGTTCTGTGTATAGTAGTTACCTGCGCGTGTGGGCGCAAAATCTGCACCTGTTGCCCATGACTTAATAAGAACGTCATATGCATCTGTATCAGCAAGATTTGCAAATACGTTTACACCTACTGTGAATGCGTAGGGAGTGCCCTGCCAGGTTGCATAGTAAACTGAATCTGTTGCAAGTGTTGAAACGTATTCGTCGATAAGAACGGCGTCAGGTCCGAAGTAGCCCTCTTCAAACTCATAATCCTCTGCAAATACGAGGGGATCAAATGCTGTGATAGATACTTCGTAGGTACGTGAATAGCCGTTTGCCTCGACTGTGAGGTAGTAAACCTCAAGCGCCTGTGTAAATTCTGCGCTGTCAATGTAATCAACAACGTTCTCGCCTGCAGCGTCTGTTGACCAGTAGTAAGCTGCATCGTAGTTTCTTGCGTATACTTCAACTTCCTCTGTTGTGCCCTCTCTCATATCAAATGAGATCTTAGCAGCGCCGTTGTTGATAATAAGATTTTCAACGCTGCCGCCTGAGATATCGTCGATATAGTAGTCTGAACCGTAGATGGTCAGATCCTCATCGATATACCACTCAGCCTCGTACATGTCAGGATGCCACTCACCGACTGTGCCGTCTACTGAAGAGCTGTAGAAGCCTTCCTCGTATACGGGGTTGTTCTCGCCCATTCTCCAGTCAATGAAGAGATCGCCGAAGCCGTACATCTTGTTGCCTGTAACGGTGATGTTGCCGATAAGCTTGTTGTCATCATCGCAGACGTTGTTTGCTGTGTTGAGAGCAAAGCCTAACTGAGTGTTCGAAGCAGCATATACAACGTTATCTGTAAAGGTGAAGGAGTTAAGCGCACCTGTAGATACGCCGCCGAAGCTAGCGCCGCCTACCTTATAGAATACGTTGTTTGTTACTGTGAAGTTATAGTTGTGTTCGTCGTCTGTAAACTTACCTGTTGTGTTTCTGTCACCGTCGTAGGTAACACAAGCAGACGTGTAGCCTGAATTATTTCTGAAGATAGAGTTCATGATGGTAACGTCAAGGTTGTAGTTTGCCTTGTTACCCTTGAAGAACGCGATAGTATCTCTGTTTCTTACTGCTGCAATATGGTCGCAGTATACGTTGTCAAGAACAACTGTGTTTGCAGAGTTCTCGTTAAGTATCTGGTTAGTTGTAGCAAGCTTGATAAAGAAGTTTCTGAAGGTTACAGAGTCGTTGATGATCTTACCTGCATCAAAATTATCCTGATTGCCGGTTCTTGTGTTTGTACCTGTGTAGATCCAACCGTTATCAAAGCCTGAATTTGCTTCGTTAGCTACGATGTTCTCAAATACGAGATCAAAGGTAGCGTAATCCATACCTGCACGCTTGTTATCGTAGATAGATTCCTGAATAATGATACCGTCGAACTTAACTGTGCCCTGAATGTCGTCACGGACCATGATCTTGTCGAAGGTTGTACCGTTCATATCCCATGCGGTGTTAAGAACAGCCTCGTAACCGTTTTCTACAGTTGCATTTGACTTGTCAACCGGATCAATACCTGCGTTTGTACCGTAGATAGTTGTGGGGTATGAAACGATCACGTTATCGTAGAATGAACCGACAAGAAGAATATTACCGTTCTCAGCAGTTGCTCTTGCGGGACGGAGGTCGAGACCTGAATCGCCGTATTTAAAGCCTGAGCCTGTCTGATAGGGGAATACGTTTACGTTATCAACTGTAAACTTATAAAGTGTACCGTTAAATTCCTGATAGAACTTGCCGTTGTTTATAATTGTTGCTGCATCGGGGATAACAGCAGTATCCTCAGCCGTAAAGGTCTGGCCGCCAAACTCAATGCCTGCCTCAAGAGCCTCGTTAAAGCTGGGAGCATCGATACAGATAACGTTTACTGTGTAGTTCTGTGTAGAAGCTGTCTTGATAGCGTCGTCTTCTGTATCGTAATAGGTTCTTACGTAGAAGCTGTCTTCGCCGTCAACCGTTGCGATGTCAAATGACTCGATAAGTTCAGCAAAGTCAGCAGTTCTTGACATTTCAACTACCGCTTTTTCGTCATAGGTCGTGAATGAATCAGCAGTAATAATGCCTGTGTTTTCGGGAGCGTCGATATTGATAACGTTACCGCCTACGGCAGCAGAAGTACCCTCGCCTGCATCAGCTGCAGTGACGGTCGTGCCGTTCATATGATACTGCATATCATAATCGTAGTAAGAGTTATTACCTGCTGTCCAGTCCCAAGCCCAGTTTGACTCAGCAGGAGTACACTTGGGACCTGCACCGAAGGTAACTTCCTTACCGAGACCGTCAACTGAGGTTGACCAGAAGTTGCCTGAGAAGTCGTAATCGAGAAGTGCGTTCAACTTGTCTGCAGTATACGCCGAGTTGGGAGGAACAGCAGCCACGTTACCGATAACCTTGTTACCGTTAAACTTGATTACTGTTTTACCGCCGGTAATGTAGTTGTTATTACCGTTGAACATTGTTGAATTGCCCTTATCGTTGTAGATAATGTTGTTCTGGATGTTGTAGATTACAGTCTCTTTATCAGAAGCATTAGCCTTTGTATTGGTCTTGCCGTCATCATTTACCTGATGGTTGTAGATCTGGAAGTAACCCCATTTTGCATTACCTGCGTTGTAAAGGAGCGAATCGCTAAGATTAAAGGTAAACTTTGTAAAGTTTACGTTGTTGTCGTCTGCGTGCCATGCAAAAGTACTGCTTGAAGTACAGTTGTAAACAACGCAGCGGTTCATGTCAACCTGACCTTCTGTACGGTGAAGGCCTGTGTGTGCAAAGTTCTTGAAGAAGGGACCCCAGCCTGTAATACCTGTGAAGTAAGAATCGTTGATAGTGATCTTATCAAAGTATCTGTCACCGAACTGAAGGTTCATTTCAGAACGCATGTTTGTAATAGCTGCTTCCTGCCAGAACCATGACGTGTTCCATGCAGTAAGGAACTGAGATACGGTAGTAATACAGTTGTCGATAACCATGACCGACTTTTTGTCCTTAGAAACGTTTGCTGTGTACTGAACACCCTGATAGTAGTACTTATTGGCAGTGCTGTAGTCGGTGTTTGTAATAGAAACCCTGTTGATCATTGCACCGTCTACGTAGATGTTTGCTTCAGCATTGGGATTTGCCAAAAAGCCCTGATCCTGGAAGTACTGCCACTGTGAATCCTCATCAGTGTAGGTCTCTTTGGTAACAGCGTCATTTACCTTGTTGCCCTCAGCATCAACGTAAGTGATATTTCCGCTCTCAGCGATCATCGTGCCTGTGCCGAGTGTGTCGGGAAGAACCTTTCTTGTTGAAAGGATGATATAGCCAAGGCTTGTTTCAGCGCCGCGGCTCTCGTTTGCAGGCCAACCGCCGTTTTCCTCTATCCATGCAATGTCGCGTGACTCTGCATCGATATCGGCATTAGGATTGATACCTGCGTTTGCACCCCAGATGTATGCGGGTGCGGGAATGCTGATGTTTCCGTCAGGTACATAGTCTGCAGCTGAGAAAACGAATACGGGAAGGTATGTAAAGTAGTTCTCTGCATTTACCTTGCCTGTTGCAAATGCATCAGCACGTGCATCTGCGAAGTTGTTGTACAGCTTGTGTGTTGCAGGATTGACTGTCTTCACTTCACCGCGGAAGGTAAAGGTAAGATCTTCAGTACCTGCGAGCTGCTCGTCTGTCCAGCTTTTATCAATGATATAAGCTGTCTCAAACTTTGCGTCGTAATCAATAACGTCAGCAGCCACCTCTTCTGCAAGTGCAGGAAGAGTAAATA
>JAZPZR010000004.1:0-6087 GCA_045544795.1 Eubacteriales bacterium | reverse complement strand
AAACACAGCTCCCTCTGACGAGGGAGCTGTCACCGAAGGTGACTGAGGGAGAGAAAAGCATAGGAATTACTGCTATTTTGGTCTCTCCCTCCGTCTTTTGCCTACGGCAAAATCCACCTCCCTCATCAGATGGAGGCGGGGCTAGTGCATCACATGAACTCCCCGTATAACTACAATTTATCTCTTTACCTCAAAGCCTGCAAAGGTAAAGGGCGGGATATCGGTAAGGGTCACCTTATTGCCCTCGATTTTACCCGTGCAGTTTATACATTCGATGCTTTGATACCCGCCCTCAAGCGTGATTTCGGGTGAGATTATCTCGTCGGCAAATATATTGAAAAGACCCACCGCCGTAGAGTTTTCGTCCCGCTTGCAGATAACGTACAGATCAGGATTTCCCGATATCACCGCAGGAAGACACGCAAACTCATTTATCTGCTTTATACGGAAGTATGCGCGGTGGTTTGTCATAGCGGGTGTATAACTGTCTATAGTATACACCAAAAACCTGTCACTCTCTGCGTTTGTATACTCAAAGCATGCGGGAATCATCTCTGCTGATAGTTTCGTTTTATTTATTCTGTATTGGCTTACGACTTTAGCGCCCGCCTTTAAATCAGTGCGATAAGCGTAAGAATTTTTTACAAACAGTTGAATTTCGCTAAAATATTCCTCTTCGTTTACAAAAGCCCTATCGCCGACACGCGAAATACCTACGTCAATTCCCTGCTCCATAAGTATTTTTGCGGCATGGATATCGATAACCATACCCTTTTTGAAGGCAGAGCGCGGCACACAGCGGATATTTTCGCCAAACGCGATACCGCACACCCCCTCGCCCTCGTATACCGTCGGCACCGAGTTATCGGCAAGAAATTTTGATGCCGACGAAAAGAAATTATCAAGTATTTTCGGGTCCTTTTCCCTGTGAGGCGGGATATACATATCCGCAAGCTTTTGCATTTTTTCGTACACGCGCACACCTGCGCCCGCTTTATCAAAATGCTTTTCCACAAAATCATATACAGGCATATTTCTTACGTGGCGGTCGGTATACCCCTTTTCGTACGCCGTGGTGGACGCATAGTCGAGAGTGTATTTCTGTATACCGTCAAACCCGCCCGACGCACGAATGGCAATATCAAACAGTTCAAGATAGCTTGCAGGACAGTTGAGGCGGGGACGCGGGTAGGGGTCGCCCTCTGCGTAGAGCTCAATTCCGTCACCGCACCACGCGCGTTCCATTCGCTCTGTTTCAATAACGTTTTGCAGGCGGTTATTCCAGCTTCCCTTTACCGCCCAGTACGGCGCGCCGATAAGACGCATGTACGGCTTTGTATCTCCCGCAACAGTCTTTGCAAGAGTTACAGAATCTATACCGTCACCGTCCCATACCGATATACAGGAACAAAAGCCGATGCGAAGGTCGGGTTTTATTTCATTTACAGCCCTGCGTATCTTTTTTGCATGCGCAAGCAGCGCTTCGCCGTTCACCTTAAGCCACGCATCACGGTATTTGTTTTTACCGCCCGAAAGCGCGCGCTCCATAAGCCCGTTCGGTGTGATATTTTTACCCACAAGCGCATTTATCTTTTTCATATGATGCGGGCAGGTGCAATTAAAGCCGCTACCCATGTACCCGAAGCGGAAGTCATCGTCAAACATTAAAAGGTCGATATCACCCTTTGCAACGTCACGCACGTACTGCAAAGCAAAGTTACAGAAATCATCGTCAAGCGGACAGCATATATTTGTTACCGCACTGCCGTCATGCGAATAAATCGGCGTATACTCATGCTCTCCGTCCACCATAAACGTCCACATCCACGATGCGACCTTAAGTCCCTGCGCCTTGAACCAGCGCGCATATTCATAGAAAAGCTCAAGCTCCTGCCGCTTTTCGTTTTCATCTATTGACATTGCTCCGAGGGCAAGTATAATGCGGTCGGCACCCATGCGTAAAAGCTCTTCAAGTATCTTTTCCTTACCGCCCGCGCGCTCTATATTGCGTACTACCATCGGTACTGTAATTTTATACATGGTATCACCTCTTGCTATATTATATATTTATTGATTTTTGATGTCAACTGTGATATCATGAACAAAAAGGAGGCTTTTCATCATGTTTAAAGTTGGTTTTTCCAGAGTAGACGTTACCCCGCCGCTTGGTACCGAGCTTACGGGTTATTTTCACAAAAGATATGCCGAGGGCGTGCTTGACCCCTTATACCTCAATGCGCTTGCCCTTTCTGACGGGGAGAACACCGCGCTTATCATAACGGGCGACTTTATGTACGTTTTAGAGTCGGCGATGTCGCGCTACCGCGAGCTTATTGAAAAGCGGACGGGACTTTCAAAAGACAGCATTATGTTACATACGATACATCAGCACACCTCTACCACCGCAGGCATCGGCGGTCCTACCGATGCGGTATATCAGGATTTTCTTGAGCGCAAGTATTGTGACGCAGCACAGATGGCGCTTGACGATATGGCGGAGGCTGCCGCGTTTTATGCAGAGGGTGAAACAGAAAAGCCCATCTCCTTTGTACGCCGCTTCAGAATGAAGGACGGTACTGTTCGTACAAATCCGGGAAGGCTCAATCCCGATATCGTTGCGCCCATAGGCGAGGCTGACAATACAGTACGTCTTATAAAAATAGTGCGTGAAGGCAAAAAGGATATTGGGCTTGTCGGCTTTCAGACACACCCCGACGTTGTCGGCGGAAGCAAGATATCTGCCGATTGGCCCGGCTTTGTAAGAAGGCTTACCGAAAAGGCGCTTGATAACACGCATTGTATACTTATAAACGGCTGTCAGGGTGACGTTAACCATATTGACGTTACCGCAACCGTATCAACAGGCAAAGACCCCGTGCTCCGCTATGCACATGCAAGGTATATGGGTGAGAGCATATCTTCAGTTGCAGTATCACTGTGGGACAAGGCGGAGCCTATTGACACAGACGGTGTAAGCTGTCAGATAAAATACACCTACGCACCCTCAAACCCCGAAGGCGCGAATGAGATAGCCGAGATGACAAAGCTTTTCAACGACTATACCGAAGGTAAGACCCAGAAGTCTACAATGGGTGAGGCGGGCAGATGGCGCAGAATCGCGTCCATGACAAGAACCATGCTTGTGCAGACGATACCCGTAACGGTCGTCGCATTCGGCAAGGTTGCGATACTCGGCTACGCTGGTGAGCCGTTTACCGAATACGCGGTAAAGCTGAGAAACGCCTTTCCTGAGCTGACTCTGCTTACAGCCTGCCTTGTAAACGGCGCGCAGGGATATTTCCCGTCGGCTGAGGCGTTTGCAGAAGGCGGATATGAAGCGTCAAGTTCAGTATTTCTGCCCGATATTGCGCCCAATCTTCAGGGTGTTGCAAAGGAACTTTTGCAAAACGTCGTCGACGGCAAAACAAACGATTATAAAAACGAGTTCCAAAAGCCTGCAGATATATTGTAAAGCAAAAGCATCCCGACAAAAATCGGGATGCTTTTTTGATGATAAATTGTAGTTTAGCGGGATGAAAAGCCTTCTCCTTCGAGGAGAAGGGGGACCGCGTAAGCGGTGGATGAGGTGGGAAACAAGATATTAACACCTCATCAGTCACCTACGGTGACAGCTTCCCCTCAAGGGGAAGCCTTGGCTTCTCTCCCCGATAAACCGCAATTTGAACGCTCATACAAAATGGCATCATGAATTGCCATATGTTTACACATAAAAAATCCACCCGCTTGGGTGGATTTTTTTTATGCTCTGTGGAACAGGTAAAAGAGGGGTTTATCGGGGATTCTGTCCAGAACTATTTCGTTTACGTCGCAAAGCGCGATAACGCCGTTTTTCATTTCAACCTTACCGCGTCTTCCCTCTTCGTCAAACTTGCCCTCTTTATAGGACGGGTCAAGCACCGCGACCCTGCCGTCAGGCTCAAAGCCGATAATGGTGATATAGTGCTCACCGTGAGTAAAAAGTCCCACGCGCCCTTCCTTATTACCGCAAACAAGCGCTACCGCCGCGCCGCCTGTGGCAAGGCAGCTTTTAAGTTCTTCCGCACTTACAGACTTTTCGCAGGTAAGTCCAAGCTTTTCACAAAGCGCAGGAGCATAGCGCGAATAACTCGTTCCCCTCTTGAAATTCGCCTTTGAATTATACGAAAGCGCAAGCGCGTCGATAAGCTCAAAGTCACAGTTCGGTATAAGCCTGTGCACCGCCATGACAGCGGCACAAAGACCGCAGCCCGACGATCTCACCGTGGTTTTCTGTCCTTTTTCATATTCTGCGCCTGTAAGCTCAGTCTTTGTTATATAAGGTATATCGGGATAGTTTAACTGATTTACGTATTTCATTTTTTCATAAGCACCTTTACACCGTCTTTTGTATCCTCAAGGATAATACCGCGCGATGCAAGCTCATCGCGTATCCTGTCAGCCTCTGCCCAGTTTTTGTCTGCTCTTGCCTGTTTTCTCGCGTCAATAAGTGCCTGCACGTCCTCGGGAATCTCCGTTTTCATTTCGGAAGTGAGGATATTGAGAACACCGCAAAGCTCCATAAACTTTTTAAGAACTTCCTGACCGAACTCTGCGCTGATGTTCTCCTCGGTATTCATTTTTCTTGCCATATCGAAAAGAACGGAAACCGCGTCCGCAGTATTAAGGTCGTCGTCCATCTTTTCACAGAATGCCGTCTTAAAAGCGTCGTACTGCACAAGCGCCTCTTTTTCAGCATCGCTCATTTTAGCGGTCTTTGCCGACTTTATCGCAAACTCAAGATTGTTCTTTGCGGTATAAAGACGCTCAAGACCCGCTTTCGAGCTTTCGAGTACGTCTGCAGAATAGTTTATAGGGCTTCTGTAATGGCTTGAAAGCATAAAGAAGCGTATAGTTTCATAGCCGTATTTTTCAGCAGCATCTCTTACCGTAAAGAAGTTGCCAAGTGACTTTGACATTTTCTTTGAGTCGACGTTTATATGGCCGTTGTGCATCCAATAGCGCGCAAACTCACAGCCGTGCGCCGCCTCTGACTGCGCGATCTCATTTTCGTGATGCGGGAAGATAAGGTCAACACCGCCGCAGTGGATATCTATCGTCTTGCCGAGGTACTTTGTCGACATTGCCGAGCACTCGATATGCCAGCCGGGTCTGCCCTCGCCCCAAGGGGAACTCCAGTGCGGTTCACCCTCCTTTGCCGCTTTCCAGACAACAAAGTCCATAGGATCCTCTTTTTTATCGTTTATCTCAATTCTCGCGCCGCTTTCAAGCTGTTCGAGCGGATAGTGCGAAAGCTTGCCGTAGTCACGAAACTTCTTTGTACGGAAGAAAACGTCACCGTCCACCTCGTACGCCATGCCGTTGTTAACAAGCTCCTGCACGATCTTAATAATATCTGCAATACACTCGGTAGCTCTCGGATGTACCGTCGCCTTACCTACACCGAGGTTACCCGCATCGTGATAATACTCATTGATAAAGCGGTCACCGAGCTCTTTTACGGTAATTCCCTCGGCATTTGCCCTCTTTATCATTTTATCGTCAATATCGGTAAAGTTCTGTACAAAGCGTACCTTTTTGCCTGTAAACTCAAAGTAACGGCGGAGCACGTCAAAGGTGATAAAGGGACGCGCGTTACCGATATGGAAATAGTCGTACACGGTAGGACCGCACGCATAGATGGTGACGGTACCCTCTTTTAACTCCTTAAACTCTTCCTTCTGTCTTGTGAGAGTGTTAAATATTTTCATTTGCTTTCTCCTCTGATTTCTTTTCAAGCTTTCGTATCCGCGCTTCAAGCCTGCATAATTCCTGCGAAACAGGGTCGGGAATGTGTACCTGATCAAGCTCAGCAACAGGCTTTCCGCCGACGCGCACCACCCTTGCGGGAACACCCACTGCGGTCGAGTTGTCGGGAATATCGGACAGCACGACGGCGCCCGCGGCAATTTTTACGTTATTGCCGATCTTTATAGGTCCTAGCACCTTTGCGCCCGCGCCCACAAGTACGTTGTTACCGAGGGTGGGGTGGCGCTTGCCGACGTCCTTACCCGTACCGCCCAAGGTTACACCCTGGTAGATCAGAACGTC
>JAZPZR010000003.1:0-3477 GCA_045544795.1 Eubacteriales bacterium | reverse complement strand
GATATATCTGTAACAGCCATCTGTATGCGTATGCTCATTTTCAAAGCCGCAGCTGTAGCCGTAGCAGTCATCGGAATGGGTATGTATCACGTCGCGGTAGCAGGAAGATGCATGTGAATGCTCGGGTGTTGCACAGCAGCTGTCAGAATGAGTGTGTTCCGTCTTTGCGCAGGACGGTGTAATTATTGTATTGTTAGACGCTGTGCCCGAATAGTTATACCAGCTGTCTCCTATATAAATATAATAAGAATATGAACCGTACCACGATCTTGTACGGTAAATCTGTCCCTGACTTGGGTTAGACGGCGCATTTGAAGGTCTGTTGACCTTTGAACCGACGTTTCTATAACAGCTTGTACTGTGAGTATGCTCCGGCAGGGTACAGGTGCAGTTTACGTCACCGTGTTCATGCTCTGTCATACCGCATACGATACAATCAGGCGTATGGGCGGTATGCTCTGTAAGATTACATGAAAGATAAAACTCACATTCTTCGGTATGCTCATGCTCATATCCGCAAAGGAGCTGTGTACATTCGTCATCATGTTGGTGATTTTTTTCTATTGTACAGTTATATTTGGGGTCTTTGATATAAATCTTATAGTAGTTACGCGAATAGTAAACGTTAACTACGGTCGAACCGTCACCCTCAACGATAACGTTTGTATCGGTAAGGTATGAATTAAAGGTGAAATATGCTTCATCGGTAATTGATGCAACCTCGTCAACCCTGTCCTCACCGTCAACGACAGTACCTGACATGGCAGGTATATTTTTAATATTGCCCCAGTAGCTGTAGTTGTTATCGTTTGCATTTTCACGCCAGAAAACAAGGGTATACGTTGTCATCTGCGTTATCCACTTTGCGCGGTAACGGAGATTTGCATCGGGTACTGTAATGACAGAATCAGCCTGAAGCTCGTATTTTTCTTTTTGCTCGGCGGTAGGTGTATTGCCGCCGTAGGATACAAGCTCCCATCCGTCAAACACATAGCCGTGACGTATCGGCACGTTAGCGCCTACCGACGCGCCGTAGCGTGTATATACAGGCTCTGTACCGTAACCGCCCGCCATGTCAAAATCAACAAGATAGTAATTTCTGTCATAACGTATCTCAATAACGGTACTACCGTCAGCCGCAACGGTAAGATGCTCATAAGCAAGAGGTCTGAAGCCCGGAAGCTGAGCCTCTGTCAGATGAAGTCCGTCACCTACAACAGAGCCTGTAAGAGCCTTTGACGTGGTGATATAATCGTAAGTTTCGGAGTAATCGTCATTATACAGGTTTTGCAGATGGTGATGAACGGAAAAATCAACAAGGGCAGGACGGTAAATGATATTTACCGTGATATCCTGCGTGATATCGGTATAGTCAAGCAAAACGGTGTCTGCTTCTATATAGTCATCGCCGACACGTCGGTAAGGCGCGTAGCCTACAACGGTAGGGCTTGTAACGGTTGCGGTAAAATCACTACCTCTTGCAACCGAAGCGCCGTACGGTTCAAACGCGACAGCGTTGTTGTCAAACAAATAATTGATAACGATCGAATGAGTTTCAGGCTCTTCAACAGAGCGTTTTAATGCAAAGCGCATCGGTGCGGGGCTTTCATAATCGAGAGCAACCGCGGGGTCGACACCGTCAGACACCGAATAGATCATATTCACTCTGACAGAATCGGTATAGTACACGTCATCACCGTCAGTAAGTCTGCAGCGGATATATGCACTTTGATTTAAATCAAGCATACTGCTGACAAGCGCATAGGTGACGAATATGCTTTTTGAATGAACGCCCGAAACGTCAAACCATCGGTCACTGTCGGTATCCTTTATCTGCCAGCAGTAACCAACCTCGTTTTCAAATGTGGATACGGCATCAATCCGTATCTTATCCTCCTGATGCAGATCAAGAGTTGTAATCTCTTTTCCCGCGCGGACGATATACGGCACGGGATCTTTTGCTGAAAAGGCGGGCACGGACGGCGAAAAAACGACAGATACCGCAACAGTTGTAATTGCAATAACTACCGACAAAAGACGAATATATGCTCTGTATTTTTTATAAAAGCGTTGCATACCGTACCCCTCCTTTCCGAAGAATTTAGTTTTTTAGTTAAAATTTGATATGCTCGGGGAATGCCGCGGTCATAGCGCTGACACAGTCGTCAAGGCCGCTTACCTGAACGCCGAATGCCGTGACTGTTATTTTAAAGTCGGCAAATTCTTTTATTTCTTCATTTCCCCACTCAGCAGGGAATGAAAGCGTGTCAAAAAGAACGGCGCTGTCACCCTTTTCAAAGGGTTTAAGGAAAAATATAATAAATGAGTACTCACTTTCAACTGCGTCAGGTAACTGAAGCATAGCATAGTGATCGTTATAGGTCACGTTTTTATAGCCGTTCCAGTCACCGAAGTAAGCCGTTTCACTAAATAACGCGCCGCTCAGGAGTAGTGAAATATCAACTTCATCATGACCGGGGAAACCGATTATCCTATGGATATCACCGTTTCCGTCTGTAAGCGTTATTTTTGCCGCCATCCATGCATCCTCTGTACCTGTGCAGTGGACGGTCGGGTCTTTGAAAATCGTCTGACCGGGGAAAACGGTACCGTAATCACGCACCGTCTCTTCCCTACCGCCGAAAACACGCGGCTTATCATTATCAAGGACCAGGTTGCCGAATTCGTCAGGCTTTACCTGCGCCTCTGACAGCTTTATTGAAACGTTACCCGATGTCATCGTGTTTGTGATTGATTTTTGTTCGGAAAAATAAGCGATGGTTGTACCGACGAGCAAAAGCACGACAACGATGAGCAGAGTATTACTGACAATCAATTTTGCTTTAACAGATCTCATTTTCGCTTATCCCTCCTTTGAAATAGTTTGCCATGCGTTTACAACAGAATCAAATTCTGCACGCTGAATTGCATAGGCTTTAAATTCAAGCGTAGGCTTATTGGTCAATGCGGCAAGCATTTTTTCAGTCACGGTATCATAAACCGATATCGTATTGTCTTTGATAAGAGGAAAGCCGACATCCTCTGCACTTTTTTGCACCTCACGGTAATACACGTCGGTATAACCGTCAAGCAGCTGCCATCCGTCCGCTATCTGATATGACATAAAGCTGTCAAAATCAGCGGATTTTGTGACGCGTGCAAAAAGCCAGCAGTCTACACTTCCCTTTTTCACGGTGACAACAGGGTCTTTTTGTATCGGAACACCGGGACAGACTATATAGCCGTCTCCGGTGGTTTCCGTAAGTGTAAGACTGATATCACCGGGTGAAAAGGTATTCACAACGGGGCGAGTGGATGCAACAAGGTATGCAAAGGTACCACTGACGCCCATAAATACAAATATAGTTACAAAAATCAATATTACACGCAAGCGCCCTTTCATCCACTCACCTCCCTTGCGCTAATAGTCTGGTTGAATATTTGTTTTAAAATTACGGAAGTCGGATCGTAGCCATG
>JAZPZR010000002.1:0-9224 GCA_045544795.1 Eubacteriales bacterium | reverse complement strand
CCTCGACGACCCGCTGAAATTCGTACAAAACAAGGCGGGTCGTCGAGGGCGCCGACCCCTACGAAATAATTATAAAACATCCCGATAAACCGCAATTTGAACGTACATACAAAATGAATTGATGCCGATGGCATCATGAATTGGCTTTGCCATGAATTGCCTGACGGCATGAATTGTTTTTCCACAGGAAAAACATTAGGTGACGATATTCATCGTCACCTATAAACCACAATTTACATAAAAAAGGGAAGAAGCAACGCTTCTTCCCTTTTTGTCATATCTCTTTTGCGGTCTTATCGGTGCATTTTTCGGTGATGTCGGAAAAATAGTTTGCAAGCGCGCGTACGTCAGAGCCGAGGTTTATAAACTGATAGCCCATATCGATAAGCATATCCTGATTATCCTTGCTTCCTACAGTACCCGCAAATTTGCCGTGCTTTCTTGCAACGCGCGCAACCTCGCGCCTTGTTTCAAGCACCTTTTCATGACCCATCTGTGTAGGATATCCTATGCCCTGCGAAAAGTCGGCGGGTCCGAAAAATATCATATCAATACCGGGAAGCGCGCAAATCTCTTCAAGCTCGTCAAGCGGTTCGGGGTCTTCTATCTGAATGACGGTAAACCGCTCGTTGTTTGCATCCTCCATATACTTTTTGGCATCAATAAGACAGTATGCGCCGTCAGCGTTACCGCCGTCAATGGGACGTCTGCCGATGGGATGGAACTTTGTAAAATATACTATCTTTTTTGCTTCCTCAAGGCTCATGATATGCGGTACCATGATACCTGTTGAGTCCGCTTCAAGCGGGCGGATAAAATCGCTGTAGCACCCCTTTGAAACGCGGGTGAGTACGTCGGTATCGTACACCTTTGCCGCGCGTACTACGTTTTCGATGGTAGACATATCGTTTGGTACGTGCTCAAGGTCTATCCATATACAGTCAAATCCGCACATGGCGGCAATCTCTGCAACGCGCGGGTCCGCCATGTTAAGCTTTATCGAGGTTGCAACCTTTCCCTCACGCAGTTTTTTAAGCACTCTGCTTTTTCTCATTGAAATTTCCATTTTGGGTTCCTCTTTTAGTTAAAATCAAACGATACGATATTGGTCTTGCCGGTCTTTCCCCAGTTTGAAATCACCTTTAATTTAAGCGCAGATATCTCCTTGCCACCAAGCGTGATATGGTGCGCTCTTTTTATATTACAGTCGGTGGAGATAAGAGTTATTTCTCCCTCTTTTGTCACGGCGGTAAGCTCAAACGCCTTGCAAAGAGTGAGGGGCATATGCATCTGCGGACTGTCAAGTAACACGTTTGCGCGGGTGGCGTGCGTTCTTTCGCACTTGCCACCGGGAAGGGTCAGCCTGTCAAGGTCGCTGTCAAACACGATATGGACAGAGTTTATTTTTTTGCCGCCGTCAAGTCTGTATTCTATAACGCTTCCGTTGTCTGCAAGATATCCGCACTCCTCGGTTCCGTAAATCCTGTTTGCTCTGTCCTCTCCTGTGCGGAGCACGTCGGCGTTATCTGTAAGAGTCGCCTCTTTACAGCAGTCTGATATTTTTCTTGTGAAATGCGGTAAAAAGCAGTCACTGTCCATAAGAATTTGCTGAAGCTCACCAAGATGCTCAAGATACACACCGTGAGGCGCGGTGTTGTTTTTTGTTGCGAGCGCCGCCGCAACACCTACCGCCTGACCGAGCAGACCGCAGGTTGCCATAACTCTGATACTGCTCATTGCCATATGCGTCATGCTTATGTTTCTGCCTGCAAAAAACAGATTGTCAACGTTTATCGAATAGAGCGCGCGGTAGGGCAGGGGATAGGGCGAGGGCGTTGCAATATCGGTGTTGGGCGTGCCCTTGTAGTAATAACCGTTCGGCTCATGGTCGTCAATCGGCCAACCGCCGAATGCAACGGTGTCCTCAAATATCTTACCGTCCGAAATATCCCTTTGCGTTACGGTATACTGTCCGCGCATGCGCCTTGATTCGCGCTTGGCGGGAATCTGACCCAAAAACTCAAGCTCCCACTTGTCCGCGTCGTATTTACCGCTGTTTTTTATGTAGTCCCACGTGCCGAGGGCAAGCGGGATAAGCTTTTCTTTTGTTATCTCGGCATCGTCTATCGTGTTGTCAAGACCGCCAAGCTCAAGATACCAGAAGTTTTCCGACGGATTGTAAATGTTCATCGGTCGGTTTTTGACGTTTTCGTCTGTAAGCTTTGTCACAAACTCGGAGGGTGTGAATTTAATATCGCGTGCGGTCTCTCTGCCCTGAATAAGACAGCTCATGCCCATCACCTTTTTGTCGCGGACGGTGACCGCGGTGTCCTCGCCGAATTCGTCTGCCGACTCTCTGCCGTAGTCAAACTCCGCATCCGATATCGGCGCAAGAATACTGTCACCCGAACAGTCAGCGTAGTATTTTGCCTTTACCGTGATAAAGCTCTGCGTCGTCATCTGATAGCCTGTGACGGAAACTATCCTCTTTTTTCTGCCGTGCGCAAATTCGCCTTCTTCCGTTTCTCCCTTCATGCAGGTGGTGTTGAGAAAAAGCGTTATATTTTTTTCACGCTTTACAAAGTCGTAAAGGATGCTGTCCCATATGTAAAAATTTTTGGTGGGGTTGCGGTAAAGGTTTTCGAGCATTATCTCTTCAATAATACCCGTCTCTCTGTTGTTTTTACCGTGAGCGCCGCACACCCACATGCGATTTTCGGAGGAAGCGTTACCGCCGAGCATTGCGCGCTCCTGCATGAGCACTACCTTTATTCCCTCACGCGCCGCGGCTATTGCACAGCAAACGCCCGCCATACCGCCGCCGACAACGGATAGGTCTGCGCTGTATTCAACCGTTTTCATAAAAATCACCCTTTGCCAAAAATTATAATATAATTGTACTGCAAAAGCGCTAAATATTGCAATGCTTTTTTGAATATGTTAAAATTAAATTGAAAAAAGTGAAACGTTTTGCGATTTTTAAAACATATATAAGCAGGAAGGGATGTGAATTTATGAAAAAACGGTTGATATTATTACTTTGCTTTATGTTGTTGCTTTCGGGTTGTACGGCAAAAAAACCGAATACCGATGAAACGGCGGCGGTAATACCCGACGAGCAGGAAAAAGCTCCGGTTGACGAGGTAGAAACGCCTGACGAGCCCGAGGTGGTAACTCCCGACGAGTCTCCTTCACCTGACGAGACGAAAACGCCCGACGAGACCCCCGTGTCCGATGATGAAAAGCAGGAAGGTTATCCGCCCGTGCAGGAGACGGATCAGCCTGTAAACCGCCACGAAAACGGTGACATGTCCTTTAACGGTAAGGATGCGTATATCGTCGGCTATACCGATGACTACGTTGTGCTTCGTCCGCAGGGCTTTTCATCCTACGATTACATACAGGTTATGACCGATACCACAAAGCGAAATATTATAATAAACGAGATGGTATACATGAAGGGACATGCGATAAAGCTTGAAACGCCGCTTCCCTTCCCGTCTGACGAACCGCGCGTGCCTATTGCGTTCAAGGCGCAGGACGGCTTTGAAATGACCTATAAATTCGATCCCGATAATATTGCCGACGACTACGGTATTCTGTATATCGGTGACGGCTTTGGAATATTCAAGGATGAAAAGCATTACGTCAGGGTAAACGTGGATCTCAGTGAATACTGTGTCGGCGACGTTTTGTACTTTGAGGGCAAGGCAGAGCCTGTGGCAGACGAGAAATATACTGTTGACGGCAAGGAGATAACGGTTGACTACGTTATGAGTGAGGCAAACGTTGCGCCTCCCCATCCGTTTGTTATTGCAAAGCCTGTGATTTACCTCTATCCCGAAGAGGAGACGGAGGTGGCAGTCAGGGTCGAGGTAGAGGGCGAGCTTACCTGCGTTTATCCCGCATACGACGGCAAGTGGCAAGTGAGAGCATCACCCGACGGTACGCTTACCGATAAAAAGGGCAGGGAATATTACTGTCTTTACTGGGAAGCGGATATGTTTGACAGCATACTTCCCGATAAAACGCGCGGCTTTGTTATAAAAGGCGAGGACACGGCGGAGTTTTTAAGAGAAAAGGCGCTGACGCTCGGACTTTCCGAAAAAGAGGCTAACGAGTTTATAATCTATTGGTTACCGCAGATGGAGGATAATGAGTATAACTACGTTTATTTCTCGATAGATGAGTATAAAAACGCGGCAACGCTTGATATAACCCCGCATGCCGATACCGTCATCCGCTTTGCGATGATGTGGCAGCCGCTTGAAAAACCGATAGAGGTTAAAGAGCAGATATTGCCAAAGACCCCTAAAAGATACGGATTTACCGTCGTTGAATGGGGCGGAAGCTGTATTCGCTGACGCGAAACGGTGTACACAAAGTGTAATGATGCTATTTTATATAAATGATGAATTGTAGGGAACGACGCAGTTCGTTCCCTGCTTTTTTTGAAAAAATGTGACCAAACGGCATTTTAAACGCATTTAACAAGTGAAAGGGGGTCATCGGATGAGTGCCCGCGCATTTGATATTATCTATAAAGAATACAGTCCTGCGGTATATAGAGTTGCGCTTGTAAAAACGGGCAACAGTGAGCTTGCGCAGGATGTGTGCTCGCAGACGTTTTTGCTTTTATGCGAGAAAAAGCCGTCCTTTGACAGTACGGGACAGCTTAAGGTATGGCTTGTGCGTACAGCCATCAGAATTGCGTCGGCAATGCTTAAAAAAGCAGACGAATCACGCACCGTATCGCTTGAGGAACATCACGCTCCTGTAATAACAGATTCGCTTGAGTTTGAGTTTTATGATGTTCTGACCAAGCTGGACAAAAACCTGCGTGAACCTGTTGTGATGTACTACATAGAGGATATGTCAGTATCCGAGATAGCAAAGGCTTTGTCAATAGGAAGGTCGGCGGTGAAAATGCGTCTGCACAGGGCGCGTGCTCTGCTTGAAAAAATTTATAAGGAGGAGATATTGTAATGCTACAGAAATTTAAGGATATCAGACCCTGCGCTGTCAATATTTCCGATGCGGACAGTGCGTATTTTGAAAAATTGTGTGCACTTAAGCATCGCTCTGATAAAAAGCTTCTGCCTGTCATCGGTACAGCCGCGGCGGCAGTGATTCTTCTTGTGGCGGTGGCGTTGTGGGCAATTATCGGAAACGCTGTACGGGACGGTGATTTTCCCGTGGCGGATAATGTTTATCCTGACAAAACTGTTACTGTCGGCGGTGCGGCTTCGTCAGCTAAGTATGAGCCGGTGCAGGAGGCTGATCCCACGATAAACCGCCGCGAAAACGGGGACGTTTCCTTTAACGGTAAGGATGCCTATATTGTCGGTTATACAGATGACTATGTTATACTTCGCCCGCAGAGCTTTACGTCATATGATTACATACAGGTGATGACAGACACTACAGCCCGCAAAATCAAAATAAACGAAATGGTATATATTAAGGGACATGCGATAAAGCTTGAAACGCCCATTCCCTTCCCGTCTGACCAACCGCGCGTGCCTATTGCATACAGGGCAGACGTCGGCTTTGAAATGACATACAAATTTGACCCCAATGATATAGACGGCATGTTTGAAACGGTGTATATCGGTGACGGCTTTGGAATATTTGTACATGAAAAGCACTATATAAGGGCGGATGCGGATTTCAGTGAATACTGTGTCGGTGACAGAGTTATTATTACGGGAAAGGCCGAGGAGACAGAGGAACAAAAATACATCTGTGACAATGGCAAGGAGATAACAGTCGATTTTAAAATGAAAGAGGTTACGGTTACCTCTCCCAACAACATTGTTATTGCAAAGCCTGTGATTTACCTCTATCCCGAAGAGGAGACGGAGGTGACAGTCAGGGTCGAGGTAGATGGCGAGCTTACCTGCGTTTATCCCGCATACGACGGTAAGTGGCAAGTGAGAGCATCACCCGACGGTACGCTTACCGATAAAAAGGGCAGGGAATATTACTGTCTTTACTGGGAAGCGGATATGTTTGACAGCATACTTCCCGATAAAACGCACGGCTTTGTCGTAAGTGGCGAGGATACGGCGGAGTTTTTAAGAGAAAAGGCGCTGATGCTCGGACTTTCCGAAAAAGAGGCTAATGAATTTATAATCTATTGGTTACCGCAGATGGAGGATAATGCGTATAACTACGTCTATTTCTCGACAGATGAGTATAAAAACGCGGCAACGCTTGATATAGCTCCGCATGCCGATACCGTCATCCGCTTTGCGATGATGTGGCAGCCGCTCGAAAAACCGATAGAGGTAAAAGAGCAGATATTGCCCATGACCCCCGAAAGACACGGCTTTACCGTCGTTGAATGGGGCGGCGCAAAAATGAAATAATGTGTTTTTATAAACGGAAGAGGCATGCGGCTTCTTCCGTTTTTTATGTAAATTGTAGTTTGTCTTTGCCTTCTCCTTTGAGGAGAAGGGGGACCGCGTGAGCGGTGGATGAGGTGGAAAACTAAATATTAACACCTCATCAGTCACCTACGGTGACAGCTTCCCCTCAAGGGGAAGCCTTGGCTTTTTCATCCCGACAAACCACAATTTATTTTACTTTTTTACATTTTTTGTTATAATGGATGCAACCGAACAGTATTTTCAATACATTATATAAGCGAAAGGGGGCAAACGATATGAAAGATACCGATTTTGGCAAAATATTTGAAAGCTTCGGTCAGCCGATATACAGGCTGTGTGTTGCAAGAACGGGAGATGCCGAGCTTTCACACGATATTACGCAACAGGTATTTTTGATACTGTATAAAAAACAACCGAATTTTCCCGACAGGTCGGCGCTCCGTGTGTGGCTTATCCGCACTGCCCTTAAGCTTATTGCAAACGAAAGACGGCGGGCGGAAAAGGTACGCACAGAACCGCTTGATGAAAAAAACGGTGGCGAGACAATGCAGACTGCGGAGTTTGAGCTTTACGACCTCTGCCTGTCGCTTGGTGACACACTTTCCGACGTCACGGTGCTTTACTACGTGGAGGATATGTCTGTAGAGGAGATAGCCCGCGCGCTTTCAATAAGCAAAAGCGCCGTAAAAAGCAGACTGCACCGCGCAAGAAAAAGTCTTTCGAAAATATATAAGGAGGAAATACTGTGAGTTTTGAAAAATTTAAAAACATAAAAACGACGGTCCGCATAGATACCGATGCCGAGTATTCAAAAAAGCTTGCAACGCTTCCCGAAAATAAAGGCGGCGGGTCGGTAATGCGTGTGATACTGTCTGTCGCGGCGGCAGTTGTTCTTGTGGGCGCTGTCGGTATGTGGATGCTTATCGGCGGCGCGATACGAAATCAGGGCGAGCACACTGCAGACCCTCCCCACCAAAGCAGTACTGTTGCAGGCTCGCAGGGTGAGGATAAGCCCGAAGCTGATCAGCTGACAGAAGAAGTAAAATCAAAGCTTGAGCTTTTTGCTTTTAATAAAAAAGTGTATATTCTGCCCGAATTTGACGAGAAAAAACCGCTTAACTCCGAGCAGGTACTGCGGTATTTTGAGTATACAGGAAAGGCATATAACGCAGAGCTTATATTTACGCGAGAGCAGTTTTCAGCTCTTGCTCAGGAGATTTTCGGATATGATATGACCATTTCTGAGGATATCGTGTACGAGTATATAGAAAATTCGCATTTTACTGTTGAGGAGTATGAGGCGACTGCATTTACCGTCGCGGCTCCCGGCGGTAAAGCCATGATAGAGTATACGTTTGAATCGGGCGATAAGCTGACGGTAACTGTCACTTATACCGATATTGATTCGCTTGATACAAGCCGTATACTGTCAGTTTCGCGTGAAAAAGCGCAAAATACCGCTGAGTTGACTATTCAGGAAAAGTTTGAAAACATCGCAAAGGAATATCATTTTTATGCGATTCACCCATTTGAAGAAGGCACTCTTCCTTATTACGTGCGCTATCATGTTTCCCGCCTTATGAACAAATCACGTCAGTTTTACAACGGTAAAGGCGGAATGTTCCTCGGTCTTCCGCTTGACGAGTATAACGAAACGATAATAAAATACTACGGCAAAAGCGATATGGAAGATAAAACTCCAATAGATTTTAATGAAATGACAGGGTATATCAAGTATGCCGACCTTGTTAAGACGGATGACGGGGTTTACGTAAATCTTGAAATCGGCGGAGGACTTGAATCACGCTTTGAGTGTATCGACGTGCAGTATGGAACTACACAGACGGGTGAAAAGTGTGTAAGTGTCACCTATAACGAGTATTATATAGGAAGTGACAGGACCGTGCCCGACGTAAGAACGGTTTGCTACACAACCGACGACGATCTTACACCGAAACGGTTTGTAAGCTGTACTGTTGCAACGAGCGAAACGTCAGACTCCGCCTATATCATAAAAAATACTGACGAGATCGCTTTTGTTGAGATAACTCCCGCAGTATATAATCCGACAAGAATTACGGTGACAGATACAGAACAAATACAAAGGCTTTGTGACTTTATAAACTTCGCGCCTGTAAAAGAAAAAGCAAAGAATACGGTGACGTCAACGGGAAGCTATAATTATATAAAGTTTTATGATGCAGATGATAACGTTATAAAAAGCATCACCTTTGACAGTGACTGGTTTGACCTTGACGGCTACAGATATACTGTGGAAAAGGATTATTTTGAGCCTGTTCTTTCACAGCTTGAAAGCGAATTTGCAAAAACGAATTTTGACCCCGAAAAGCCGTTTGCTCACTTAAATGCTGACAGTATTTCAAGTATAACCGTATGTACACAGAAAAACGGCTTGTCATCGGTTACCGATAAAACGGCTATCAAAAGTATTATAGAAAAACTTACGGAGGCAGAATGTACAAAGGCTTCCGATACCGAACAAACGACCGATTTTATTAATTTTCTTGATAGTGACAGAAAATGTCTGCTCAGCGTAATAAATCTGTCGCCGTCGGGTTTTACCGTAACCTATCCCGAAAATGTAACATATACGGCAGATGCCGATATTTTACAGCTTGTAAATTCCATCATAGAGTAGGGGCGACCATTGGTCGCCCGCCCTACAAATTGTGGTTTATTGAATAGACGGAATTAGTGTACTCTCTTGGCTCCACTTGTCAGGGGAGCTGTCGCGAAGCGACTGAGGGGTAGTCAGCATCAAGCAAAACTCTACAAAACTGACTACCTTTCCACCGTCTTCGACGGTCCCCC
>JAZPZR010000001.1:0-10246 GCA_045544795.1 Eubacteriales bacterium | reverse complement strand
TTACGGACGGATATTATATCATGTTTTCACGAAGTGAAAATATATCATGCGACAAAGCCGTATATCATATCTCGTAAGAGATATATCATTCTTACCTGCCGAAAATAATATCGTTTTTTCAGCAGGTATTTTAACTCATTTAAAAGTATGTAACCCACTAAGACACTTTCAAGCATTGAAAGTGTCTTTTTTTGCAAAAAAAAACGATGGGAAACAACTTCTTTACGAAGTGTTTCCCATCGGGTCTCCGTTACTTTTGTATTTAATTACATGTACTTTGTTACTGACTCAGGAGCGCTTGCTGCGTCTGCAGAAACGAGAACAACAACATTTGCATCGCCTGCTATCTTGTTTATGTCAGCAAGAACCTCACCGAGCTTATCAAGATCGTCACCTGTGATCTTAAGCGCGCCGTCAACAAAAACTGAAGTGATGTCGTAGTTGCTTGCGAAAAGACCTTTTACAAAGCCTGCAAAGCTATCGAAACCTTTTATGTTATAGTCCTTGACGTTTATAAGTCTGACTTGTGAAGATATATCATATTTTAAACCGTCGCCGTACTCGAGACATACAACGTTACCGTGCGTGGATTTAGCAGCTTCATTTACCATCTCGATAAGCTTTTTGGTCTTGCCAGTGCCTTTTGTTCCAATAATTGCTTTTATCATATTAAGACTCCTCTCGCCGTGTACACGGCTTTTTATTTTTTCTGCGTAAGCAGTATGCAATAAGATTATGCTCTGCCGAGCTTTTTGTTTATTTCCTCTGTCGCGCTTTCGTAGCCGGGTTTGCCAAGAAGTGCAAACATGTTCTTCTTATATGCCTCAACACCGGGCTGATCAAAGGGATTTACACCAAGCAGATAGCCTGAAAGTGCGCATGCCTTTTCAAAGAAATATACAAGATATCCGAAGTTGTACTCGTCATATCCGTCAAACTCAAGAATGATGTTGGGTACACCGCCGTCGGTGTGTGCAAGAACAGTGCCGAGGAATGCGTTGTCGTTTACGTAAGAAACAGTCTTGCCTGCAAGGAAGTTGAGACCGTCAAGATCGCCTTCAACCTCGCCGATAGTGATATCGCGCTTTGTTGTGTTCGCTTTAAGAACCGTTTCAAACATTGTGCGGCTGCCGTCCTGAATAAACTGACCGAGTGAATGAAGGTCGGTTGAGAATGTAGCAGCTGCAGGGAATATACCCTTCTGATCCTTACCCTCAGACTCACCGTAAAGCTGTTTGAACCATTCGCCGAAGTAAACAGCACAGGGATCGTAGGTGATAAGCATTTCTGTTGTTTTATTCTTTCTTAAAAGAATGTTTCTGTCGATTGCGTATTTGTAGCACTCGTTGTCGTCTGTGAGGAAATCACATCTTGCAACAGCAGCGCCACGCATCATCTCGTCAATATCAGCACCTGATACAGCGATAGGAAGAAGACCTACTGCCGTGAGTACCGAAAAACGTCCGCCGACGTCGTCGGGAACAACAAACGTCTCGTAACCCTGCTCTGTAGCAAGTGCCTTGAGTGTGCCGCGTGCTTTGTCGGTCGTAACAAAGATATGATCCTTTGCACCGTCAACACCGTACTTTTTCTCTGCAAGCTCCTTAAAAATTCTGAAAGCGATAGCAGGCTCTGTCGTCGTACCTGATTTTGAAATTACGTTGATAGAAAAATTTCTGTCTTTGCAGAGGTCGATGATTTCATTAAGATAAGTAGCGCTTATGTTGTTACCTGTAAAATAGATCTCAGGTGTGTCCTTTGCAAGATTGTTGTAAAGCGAAGAATGAACAAACTCAATTGCCGCACGAGCACCGAGGTAAGAACCGCCGATGCCGATAACGACAAGCACGTCTGAATTTGACTTGATTTTTTCAGCGGCAGCCTTTATGCGTGCAAACTCTTCTTTGTCATAATTAAGCGGAAGATCAAGCCAACCTAAAAAGTCGTTTCCTGCACCCTTTTTTGAATGGATCATGTTGTGAGCGACCTCAACGTAGGGCTTGATGTACTCGCGTTCGTGATCAGAAATAAACTGACCTAAATACTCTCTGTTTACCTTTACAGACATAATTTGAATCTCCTTTTTTCTCTTCTCTGTCTGTATGATATCACAAAAATCTCTTATATTCAAGACTAAACTATTAAAAAATAATGAAGTATTTGAAGAAATATGTCTATAATGCCTGCTTTTTCATAAAAATCGGGTGAGACTATGTTATTTTTGTATACCTCTTCTCCGTTTACCGTGACCATGAACTCTCCTAGCTTTTGTCCTTTTTCAACAGGCGCTTTTACGTCTTTGCATATGTCTGTACTGTACTTAGCAAGCTTTGAATCTCCTTTTTTTACTACAATGCCTGTCAGCGTGTCGGAAGAAGGTGTGAGCTGTTTCTCTTTACCTTTGATTATTTTTATTGGAGTAAGCTTTGGAAATTCGGGTGTGAATATCTCATATGCTCCGAAGCCGTAGTTAAGTAATGCCTTTGCATCCTCGTTTCTTTCAGATGAGGTTTTTCCTGCCATCACTACCGCAATAAGCTCCATTCCGTTTCGCACGGCGCTTGCCGACATGCAGTAACCTGATAATGAGGTGTAGCCTGTTTTAAGACCTGTTGCGCCGTCGTAGAATCGAATCAGTTTGTTTGTGTTGGACAGTCCGAAGCTTCCGTCACGTATGCTGTCTGTCCATATACACGTAAACCTTTTTATGTCTTCGTGTGATAAAAGCTCGCGTGACATGGCGGAAATATCTCTTGCTGTGGTCAGGTGCCCCTCGGCATCAAGACCTGTGCAGTTTTTAAACTCGGTGTTTGTCATTTCAAGCTCCGCGGCGCGTTCGTTCATCCGTTCGACAAAAGCCTCTTCGCTTCCTGCTGTGTGCTCTGCCATCGCGACGCAACAGTCGTTGGCACTGGCAACTGCAATACATTTTATCATTTCCTCAACCGTAAATTTTTCCCCTTCTTTGAGGTATACCTGTGACCCTCCCATCGAGGTTGCGTTTGCTGAAACCGTAACGGTATCGGCGTATCCGTACTGTCCGCTTTCTATTGCCTCGACAATTAATAGAAGAGTCATTATTTTTGTGACGGATGCAGGGCGCATTCTGTTATCTGCATCCTTTTCGTACATAACTTTCCCCGTTGTCTTTTCCACAAGAATGGCAGAGGGCGCGTTGATGCTTACGGCATCCTCTGCATAACAGAAAAACGGCGTACAGAACAATACCGAAATCAAAGTGAGTATGGCGATAACTCTTTTCATAAAATTTCTCCTTTGCTGATTTCTATATAATATGAAACTGTGCGTATATAAATTACTTCACTCAAAAATAAAGCAAAGTAAACGTACAACATTATGTGGTATATGCGCAACATAAGGTTATGCCCTTTAACCGTTTGTTTTGTTATAATAATCGTGTATTATTATATTTAATAATAATTTTTATTCACCAGAGAGGAAGAAAGTTATGAAGCAAACAGCAAGACGTATTTTATCACTTGTATTGTCGTTTGTCATGTTGGTGTCGATGATGACGGTGTTCACCTTCGCCGCTAATAACTACGTGCCGGACGAACAGTACTATCGTGACATTCACGAGACCTCTTATATCGTTATTCCCGATATTGAGAGTAAGATTTCGGGTAATAAAATTACATACGAATTCAGAGGTCAGACTTATACTGAGGATTATGATCCTACAGTTCACTACCCCACACTTCAGGCGGCGTTTGATGCCTACGTTGAAAACAAGGTAAAAAGCCCCGTCATCGCAGTAGCAACGGGTGTTTGTTCTGACGGTCTTGTTATTACAGACAGCGTTACAATTATCGGCTCAAACGGCGGTATTAACCCTGTTGTCAAGGGCGCGACAGAGCAAGACGTGTGGAAAGAGAATAATAATCGCTTTACCGAGTCGTGCCTTAAGGGCGTTATCCTTGTTGACAGAACGGTCAAGTCAGACGTTGAGGTTAAGCTTGACGGTGTTACTCTTCTTAAAGGCTTCTCATTTATTGAGACAGGTATGAGAGAAAACAAATCAACCGTTTACTGTGAAAACACTATTATCAACAATGCCGGCGGCGGTAGCTTGGACAGTTACTCTGCATCTGACGTATTCTCGTTTGCAAGCGCAACAAAGACAGAGAATGCTCTTGAAATTAAAAACACACTTATAAAGAATATGGCGGCATCAAACGTTACAGGTGTCGGCGTTACCACCTTCAATGCTGAGGGCGTACTCTTTACAACAAGCCAGGGCGCTCTGCTCGGCGGTGCTGATGCACCTGCAAATCAGGAGCCTAACTATACCGTTACAAACTGTATGTTCTACAACAACAAGTCAACGCTTGGTGTTATCTCGCTCGATCATTCTGTAAATGATAATGCGACAAGAACGATTTCTTCGGTAAAGGTATCAAAATGCTGGTTTATCGACGGTCCTGATACTCCTGTTACCGATGCTGCGAAAAAGGTTTCTCCCATCTATATTACCGTTGTAGGCTCTAAGAATGAGTTAGACGTTACAGACTGTTACTTTGAAGGTAAAAACTGTAAGACGGTCAACGAGGAAGAAATCAAAGAAACGGCACCTGTTGTTTCTGTGCTTCTTACCGCAGGCGCAAAAAATGCAGAGCTTAAGAATAAGGTCAGAGTAAACAACAACGTGTGCGTCGGTTATCCCTGTCTTCCCGATACGACAGGTATGTCACCTACGTCAACAGTTGACTTTACCGGAAACTTCTTTGCAAATTCCGCTTTTACTCAGATAGATCCTGTTTATCCTTCAGTTTCGAGCTATCAGAACGTTTATATGGATTATTACTATTTAAACGATCTTAAGACAGTAAAAAGCACACAGTTCGAAATCAAATCGCTTGGTATAAACGGCGCTGATATTGATCATAAGCAGAAGATCGTAGACGTTACTGTAGGCTTTGATTATAAAGCACCTGTTTCTATTCAGGCAAAAGATCCTAACACAACGTTTACTCTTTACGACAGCACAATGACCGTCGTTACTGAGATAGATGCATCAAAGCTTGTCTCAGGTGTAAAGAAAAATGTTTTCTATGCTGTAAGCTCATCAAAAAATTATCCTTCCTATTCTAATAAATATAAGATATATATTTCAACGTTTGATCCCTTAAAGGCTTTGGATTTTTCAATAGCAGATCACTATATGCTTACTGAGGAAGTTGAAGGACTTGCAAACGGTTCGATTTATTACACTTCATGGGACGGCGTTTCATACAAGTTCACAGTCGGAAAAAATGTTTTTGCAACCCTCGAAGAGATCTATGCAGTTTGCGGCGATAAGGTTCCCACAGTCATCATACCTGCAGGAACTTATTCAAAAACACTGTATGTAACAAGATCTACTGTTCTTCTCGGCGCAAAGTACGGCATAAACCCCAATATTCCCGACTTTGAAAATCCCGATATAGAGTGGAGAATAAACGACGAAAGAGCAAATTCCGATCAGGAGACGGTTCTTAACTGCGTTATCGCATACGAGCCTGAAAACTCAAGCTCATTCGTTACAGTTGACGGCTTCACCTTCGGCAGAGATTCAGGCTTTGCAGACACGACAAAAAAAGAAAACACATATACAAATTCATCTATTGAAAACTGTATTGCCGACGGAGCCGGCGGCGGTAAGTATGAAACCAACAATGCTACTGCAAATCTTTCGGCAATCTTTAATGTCGGTTCGGCGGCAAGTGACGTTTCTACCGCGTATAAAACCTTCCACCTTAAGAATTTCCGTATGGTAGGTCAGCTTACGACTATACCTCTCGGTTCATATTTCAACAGACTTATAATGGACGGTTGTTACATTGCTAACAACACACACAATCAGCTTTTCACTAACGAGATCACAGCTCCTAAGGGACAGGATTTCTACTTTGAACTGAGAAACAGCTGCTTCTATAAAAACGCTACAACAACCTATTACTTTGTTATAAACCATAACGCTACGCCGAGTGCTGAACGTAAAAAGAATCTTGTTGTATTTGATAACAATACGTTCTATGAGACAAACTCAAATGCAAACGGTATCTTCGGTATTCGTTGGCAGGGCAGCCGTGACCACCACGTATTTACAAACAATAACTTTATTTCATCAACAGCAACTGCATTTATCCCCGGTTACGAAAACTGGTTTATCGGTAATTCAGGTTATAAGGCAGCGGCAGCCGGCACGGTTGATCCCTCAACTCTTGAGCCTCTTAAGAGAGAAAACCATATAATCAAGAATAACAGATTTATCGGTAAGGTAATCAACTCAACTCCTAACATGATCTATACGCATGACGATACGGTCATGGATTTCTCGGAAAACTACTTTGCATCATCCTTCGGAAAGTCTGTAGAAGGTACCGTTCTTAAAATGACAACGGTTAACAAGACCTTCTGTAACAGTTATTATAAGGATTATGCAATGACTGAAATGGTCACTCCTTCCGATGAATTCAACACAGCGCTTGATTATGAGTTCTATAATGCAGATAAAACTGCAAAGACCTTTAAAGCGGTTGCAAGTGATACAGCAAGAACGTACGAGTTTGATTATGAACTCAACACACCTCAGGCAAGCATGAAGGTCTATACCGATGCGGCTTGCACAAATCAGGTGGAGAATCCTGTTACACTTGCAGGCGGTGACAACGTATTCTACGTTGTATTCAGTTCCTATGACGGTACAGTTAAGGATGTTTATACGGCAACTGTAACCAAGAAAGCATCAACGGGCGCATCTATTAATCAGTTCGGTAACTGGAAGATTCAGGGCAACAGCATATTCGGTTGTGTACCTTTCGGCGCAACTACGTTCAACGTTCCTGAAATTGTTGCATCAGTTGGTGCAACCTACAAGATGTATAATGATTTTGCATGTACGTCAGAGTTTACCGATTCAAAGATCACTGTAAATTCAAACGTTCCTGCACAGAAATTCATCAAGGTAGTTTCACAGGACGGTGCTACTACTAACGTTTACACACTCACAGTTGTTCAGGCTGAAAACGATCAGGCAGAGCTTGTGGCTGTAGCAAACGGCACACGTACATCACAAAATCTTTTCACTGCTTCAACAGACAGTTTTGAGTATATCTTCGATCCTGCAGGAAATATCTCAACAGGCGCTACAGTCAAAGTATTTGACGGTGCTGAAGAAATCAAAGCAAACGATAACGGCACGTTTACCGTTGAGTCTGTTGTTACAGAAAAAACCGTTAAGGTTACAGTAACTTCGGCAAACGGCAAAAATTCAAATGATTTCTCAATCAGAATTATAAAGGGTATCGATTCTACCGATATCAAGCGTATCCATAACATGTATACAAACAGTACTGATGGTACAGAGTTCTTTGGATACGTTGCTGAACCGATCTTTATCGTAAATGCAGTTCTTGCAAGTGACGGTGCAACTTATGCAGTCTACAGTGACCGCAACTGTACGGTACCTGTCAAGGATAACTGTGTAGTTCCTTCAACACATGACACTGTAGTTTACCTTAAGGTTACCTCTGCTAACGGCTTGAATACAAAGGTTTACAAGCTTAATATTGAATCGGCTCTTATTGCTCCCGAAGAAATCTTACTTGATGAAGTTTACGAAATTCAGGGCGCAACTCTTGAAGAGGGTACGTCAGATTCATATACTGCTGTAGTTCCCGAAGGCACTACGAAATTCACAATAAACCTTGTTGCTAAGGAAGAGTCTTATAACGCAACTACCTTTGCGGTATTTGCAGATCCTGCAAAATCAATGAGAATTTCTTCTGAGTCTCCCATCGGTACACCGGTCGAGGTTGAACTTACAGGCAGAAATACCAGAGTATACCTCAGAGTATACGTTAAGAAGGGTGAGGCAGCTACAGGTATCAGAACAGACAATCCTGTAGTTAACATTGTCACACCTCAGCCCAAGGCAACATATAAAGACCAGAGCAGCATTGCAAACTGGGCGGCTGATGAGATAGCATTCCTTAACGATAACGGATACGGCTATTTTGTAGGAGATTCAAACGGTAACTTCAATCCTACAGCAAGCATCAGCAGATTCGAGGTTGCAGTTGTTGTTGCAAAGATCCTCGGCGTAAACACAACCTACTATGCAACAAAGAGAAATCCCTTCTACGATAACGTTCCCAAGTGGGCGCATCCTTACGTTGTTGCAGTAAACGAGTTTGGCATCATGGCAGGTAAGGACGGCAACACCTTCGCAGGTAGTGATCCTACTACAAGACAGGAGTTTGCGCGTATCATCTCAGGTACACTTGCAATACTCAACCGTGAAGAAGGCACGATTGACGATATTTACACAACAAAACAGGCACTTATAGATTACGACTACTCACAGTACACCTTTGCTGATGAGGCTGACGTATCAAAGTGGGCAAGAACCTCGATCAAGCTTGCAGTTTCACACTACAAGGTAATGAGCGGTTCAAAGGAAGGCGATAAGCTTTTCCTTAATCCCAAAAAGCCTATTACACGTCAGGAAGTTGCAGTTCTTGTTGCAAATCTCTCAGGCTATACGGCTAAATAATAATACAAGACGGTCGTCACTTGGCGACCGTCTTTTTACAAGGAAAACAGATTATGAAATATGTAATAGGAATAGATTTTGGCACACTTTCAGCCCGCGCCGTTGTTGTTGATACCGTAAGCGGTAAAGTTGTAGGGGAGGCTACCTGTAATTATCCTCATGCAGTAATGGACGTTGCGCTTCCCGACGGCACACCGCTTCCGCCCGACTTTGCGCTTCAGCATCCCGATGACTATCTCTTTTCACTTAAGACAAGCATCGGTGAGGCGCTTGCATATACAGGAGCTGATGCAAAAAACGTTGCCGCACTCGGTATTGATTTTACTGCTTGTACCATGCTTGCACATAAGCTTGACGGTACACCCATCTGCTCATATCCTGAGTTTAAGTCTGACGCGCATGCCTACGTAAAACTGTGGAAGCATCACGGTGCTAAAAAAGAGGCGCAGGACCTTTATAGCGTTGCAAAACAGCGTAATGAAAAATGGCTTAAATACTGTGGCAATCAGGTTTCGTCCGAGTGGTTTTTCCCAAAAATTCTCGAAACTTACCGTCAGTCCCCTTCGGTATATGAAAGTACCGAGCGCTTTTCAGAGGCGGCAGACTGGCTGTCACTCATGCTGACAGGAAAAGAAACGCATAGCTCTGCTTTTGCAGGTAATAAGGCGTTCTGGAACGAGGATGACGGCTATCCTTCAGCTGAATACTTTGAAGCGGTAGAAAGTGGCTTTGCTAATATAATAGGAACAAAAGTATCCCCTGATACCTCCCCGATAGCAACGTCAGTTGGTAAAATTGATGAACGCGGTGCAGAGCTTTCAGGTCTTGAAGTCGGCACGGTTGTTGCCTGTCCTCAGCTTGATGCTCATATGTCTATGCTCTCTCTTGATATAACGGAGCCCGGAACTCTTATGATGATTCTCGGTACGTCGGGCTGTTATATCCTTAATCACCGAGATCAGCTTGACGTTTCGGGCATCTGTGCAAGCGTAAAAAACAGCGTTATACCCGGCCTTTGTACCTATGAAGCGGGTATTGCAAGCTGTGGTGACCACCTTGATTGGTTTGTGAAAAACTGTATACCCGAGACGTATATTACCGAGGCAAAGGCACGTGAAGTTTCAATACATAAATACCTTCGTGAAAAGGCAAAAAAACTGACGGTGGGTGAGAGTGGACTTATCGCGCTCAATTGGTTTAACGGTAACCGCTGTCCGCTGTCCGATACCGCTCTTTCGGGATTGGTTATGGGTATGACACTTACCACAAGTCCTGAGGAAATATACCGCGCTCTTATTGAGGGTATAGTTTTCCAGTCTGCTATCGTGCTTGAACGTTATACTAAAAACGGTATTGAGATCGATAAAATAATCGCATCAGGCGGCATTGCCAAAAAAGACGATATGTTTATGCAAATACTTGCCGACGTGTTAAACAAGCCTATATTTGTTGCCAACGAAACACAGACAGGTGCGGCGGGCGGCGCGGTATATGCATCTGTAGCGGCAGGTATTTATCCCGACGTGCAGACTGCGGCAAAAACTATCCGCATCGGTGCCGACGTTTGCTATACACCCGATAAGGATGATCATAGGCGCTATATGCAGCTTCTTGAATTGTACCGTGAGCTTCATGACAGCAACCTTATCCGTGAAACAATGCATAGGTTAAAAGGTCAAATTGGAACCT